>DASQDN010000395.1:0-1997 GCA_035634155.1 Bryobacteraceae bacterium
GGTATTCTCGATGTCCAGGGTGGTGATTTTGCACTGCGGGCCTCGTGCCTGGAATACTTCTGGGCCGGTCGTGCCAATCTTGCTTCGTTGCGGACACTGCTCGGGTATGAGCCTCGCGACCCGCTCGGCGATTTGCGACTCGTCGAGTTCTGCCTCTCGCTTCCTCCTGAGCAGTACATGCGCGATGGCGTGCAACGGCGCTTTGCCCGCCGAGTGCTGTCAGACCGCTTGCCGGCAGAGGTTCTCTCTGCCAAACGACGGGCTCCACAGTGTCCCGAATGGTTTCACCGGCTGTCCTATCGCCGGGAGCTGATCCTTGAAGATTTGGCAAGCCTGAAAAATTCACCGCTGGCTAGTCGCTACATCGACCTGCAACGGCTTCAGCGGATTGCGTCCGACTGGCCCGCGGATGCCGACGCCGCCGAAGGCCGGTTTTCTGACCTGGTCCTTACGCTGCTCCGCGGCTATGAGATCGGCCGTCTGCTGCGATGGGTGGAAACCGGGCAACGCGCATCCGCCGCACAAGCACCGTTAAGCCACACACCGGATTGTATGCAGTTGGAAACCAGGGTCTAAATATAATCCAAGCGGCGCATCATCTCGCCCTGCGCGCTTACAATCCTGGCAGCCTGTTCGGAGGTCAAACAATCACGCCAGCCTCCAGCTTGGCCGCGGCGAAAGAAACGCTTCATTCCCGGTGGCTTCTCCTGAAAGCCTTGTTCTTCTTCAATTCGTTGCAGCACATCGAATCGCGTCGCCTGCGTCGCAGCCGCAATCAACTCCGCCGATGCTCCCATCCGGCAGAAGGTTGCTACCTTGGCGAGCGTACCTTCGGGGTCGGCGATCATGTCTTCATACCGCACCGTAAGAACACGAATACCAGGGGCATCCAACCAACTGGCGGCATGACCCCTCCACGTCAGCATTGTTTGCCGTAGCTGGCAGGTCAGATAGCTTTTCGCAGAGGCAAAGGCTGCATTCGGATCGTCAAGAAAGGCAATCGCCTCATCAATCGAGCAACAAGCATGGTGCGCATACGATACCGCCACATCTCGCGGGTCGCGAACCACATAGATCGCCCCCAAGGTAACTGCGGGAGGAAACAGCGGCGTGCCGGCCGCCGTTCGAATCCACGCGTCGTGTACCTTGCGAATCAAAGGCTGGTCCGCAAGCCGCGCTTGCTCGATGTAGAACAACGGACGCAGGCAATCAACTTCCTCTTGCGTGAGATCCGATGATTCCAGTTCCAGGAGTGTATCGAACGGCTCGCGAGCGCTGGCAACAGGAATCCAGCTTTCCCGCTCCTCAAACCGAATAGGCGCTCCGCCGGTGGTCAGACTGCGCAACGCCATCCGCAGCCATGTGTTGCCCGACTTCGGATAAGAAGCCAGCCAATAGAATGCGCTCATGCGCAAAGACCGGCATGCATGCCGGCAATGGTCTTCACCGTTGGTAGAATCTTCGAGAAATTCCGCTCCCGGCCGAACCGCATCACTGGAACCGTTTCACACAAGCGGCCGACGGCGTTTGACATCGCCTCGAAGCCGCCGAGGCTTTGGCCCAGGCGCCTCCGGTACACGTTGCTGTATGTATCTCGAAGGGCGGGGAGCGCTCCCATCGGCGAGATCCCTTCCGGTTCCCCTCCTCGCGTCTCATGAAGATGGTACACAGCGGTCAACCGTGCCGGTCTGGTGTCAAAGGAGCTATGTGTAGTGACATGATACTTTTCAAGAGCCGGGCGGCTCCGCTCCAAATTTTCCGTCGAGACAGCGAATGCATCGATAGCATCGCGCCAGAGCTTGATCCGCGGAAACGAAGGCAACACCATGGGGCCTCCAGGAGCCGAAAGGTCGATCACGCTGATATCGTCCGCAAGAACCGGATAACCCTCCCGCTCGAACCCCGCGGCGATCGTCGATTTACCTGCGCCTGACGAGCCACAAAAGGCCACAGCGCCCTCACCGATTCGTACACAGCTTGCGTGTCGAGGAAGAAGG
>DASQDN010000396.1:0-7135 GCA_035634155.1 Bryobacteraceae bacterium
TAAGGACGAACGGATTGCGAGTCTCCAACGAGCGGTCGCTTCGTTGACTGCGCAGCCGGCTCGACCATCGTCTCAGGAGTTTGAGAAGGCGCGAGCGGCGGCCCGGTCGGTGGTGAACGATGCTGCTCCGGAACGGCGGCCACCTACGTTACGGCGGTAGCGATAGAGTATTCGGATGGCGATTACGATTGGCTCATCCGTGGGCTCCGGTGGGACGAACAAGTCCTCCGATGTGAAGGCGATTCAGACGGCGTTAAATGAATTCCCGATGCACTGGGGCGGCCCGGTTCCCAAACTGTCGCCGGACGGCGTTTGCGGGGACAAGACAATCGCGGCGATCAAAGGGCTGCAGGTGCGGCAGTTCGGATGGCTGGATGGGAAAGTTTCGGCGGGTGGCGTGACGCTGCAGCGCATCAACGCGATGCTCGACACACATGAGAAGCCGGGCTTGCCGACGGCTTACAAGATCCGCTGGCAGATGAGCTTTCCGTTTGTCGGTCAAGTGAAGTCGATGGGCTGTTGGGCGGCGACGGCGGCGATGATGCTGTCCATGCATGACCGGAAGCAATACACGCTGGAGGACATCCTGACCAAGGCGGATGGCGGGTCAGCGGGCAAGTTCCACCTGGCGTTTGCGATGGACACCGGGCTGAAGTGGGAGTATAACGACGAATTCAGCCAGAAGCTGGGGTTCAAACGGGAAGGCTTGAAGAGTTTTCCGATTACAACGTTTGCCACTTGGCTGCGGAGCGACGCGGTCGGGCTCACCTTGGAGTTCAAGAATCGCGTTCATATCGTTTGCCTGCACGGGCTGATCGGCGACGGCACCGAGTACGGCACAGCGGGGTTCGGCTACGACCCCTGGGGCAGTTCGTTTGGATATTCCTGGCGCACGTTGCGCGGGCAGTTCGAGTTGGTGGACCACAAATCGATCTGGCGTTTTTAGTTACCCTCTCCTTCTCTTCTCCCCCTTGACATTTGATAGGAGTGGCCGCACACTTATCAAACGTCTATGGGACGCAAGAAAACTACACCCGGGCCGGGCGAACTTGTGCAGGGAACGCTCGACATGTTGATTTTGAAGACGCTCTCATTGGGAGCTCTGCATGGTTGGGGGATTGCGCAGCGCATTAAGCTGGCGTCGGATGAGGTGCTTCGCGTGGAAGAGGGTTCTTTGTATCCGGCTCTACGGAGGCTGGAACTCGATGATCTGATTACAGCGGAGTGGGGTGTATCGGAGAATAACCGGCGTGCCCGGTATTACAAGCTGACACCGCAGGGGCGCAAGCGGTTGGCGAAGGAACGCACTCGGTGGGCTGAGTTGGCGGACGCCATCGCTCGGGTGATGGAGGTGACGTCGTGAGGCTTCTGCAACGGTGGCGGCAGATGCTCCGGCGGCGGGATGGCGATCGCGCAGTGCTGGATGAGGAACTCGAAGGTCATCTCGAGTTTTTGCAGCAGGAGCTGTTAGCGAAAGGGCATTCGGCGGAGGCGGCGCATCGCGAGGCGCTGCGGCAGTTCGGAAATCCTACGCGTGTGCGGGAAGAATCGCGCGAGGTGTTTTCGTTCGGGCGTGTGGAGATGTTTCTGCGCGATGTGCGTTATGCCGTGCGGTCGTTACGGCGGGCTCCGGTGCTGGTTGCGGTGGCGGCTTTGTCGCTTGGACTCGGTGTGGGGGCGAACCTCGTTTTGTTTTCGACGGTGCGGAGCGTGTTCTTCGCGATGCCGACGGCGAATGAGCCCGAGCGGTTGGTGCGGCTTCGTCTGAACCACGACAGCCAAAGCTCGTATGCGGTGCTGCGTGCGGTGCGGGCTAGCGGCGCGGTTGCCGATGTGGTGGGGCATCGCGAGACGCAGGTGAACTGGCGCGATGGAGACACCGAGCGTGAGGCTCTGGCTCAGATAGTGACGCCGAACTATTTCGAAAGCGTAGGCGGCGCCGCTGCGTTTGGTCGTGTGTTTACGTCGATGGACAAGAGCGTGGTGGTGGTCAGCCACGCCTTCTGGAGACGGGCGCTGGCGGCAGATACGGGTGTGCTTTCGCGGGAGATCGTGATTAACGGTCAGTCTCGCGCTGTGCTGGGCGTGCTGCCGGAAGATTACCGGTCAATGCTGGGGCTCGGGATGGCTGCCGATGTTTATCTTCCTGCGGAGGATGGCGAGCGCGAAGACGCGCGGTTTGCCATGGTCGGCCGGTTGCATGCGCACCAGGCGCCCGAGCATGGCCGTCAGGCTTTGGTGGCTATAGGCGACGCTTTGCGTGCGCAATTTGCGCCCCATGATTCACGGTTTGCTAGTGACTGGCGTGTAGAAGGGCCGCGCGACATAGACCGCATCGGTTCAGTTGGAGGCTCGGGGATTGTCGTGTTTGCCGTGCTGCTGCTGGTGCTGTCGAGCCTGGTGTTGCTGGTGGCTTGCGCGAATGTGGCCAATCTGCTCCTGGTGCGCGCGAGCATGCGACGGCGGGAGATCGCCATACGTTTGGCGATTGGGGCGAGCCGGTGGCAGATTACTGCGCAGCTCCTTGCCGAAGGCGCGGTGTTGTCAGCAATGGGAATGTGCGTGGGATTGCTGCTTTGCCAAGGAGCGATTCTGCAGATTCGGAATCTCGACATTGGCTTTGGGGTTCCGGTTTCGCTGCGTCCGGCATTTGATACGCATCTGGTGGGCTTTACGCTTGTGTTAGGCGTGGCATGTACGATGCTGTCGAGCCTGATCCCCGCGATCCGTAGCGGCCGCAGAGATTTGACATCGACACTGCGCTCGGATCAGATGGCCGGAACTGGGCCGAGATGGGTCACGTTGCGGTCCGTTTTGGTTTCGGGTCAGATTGCCGCATCGGTAGTGCTGCTGCTTTGCGCGGCTTTGTTTTATCGCGGATTGCAGCTTGCGCAAGGAGTGCAGCCTGGTTACGACGTCGATCATACGCTTACCGTTCGCTTGCGCGATCCTCAAGCGCCAATCCGTGTAGAAGAGGCGTTGGATCGGCTCGCCGGGATTCCGGGGCTGCAGTCAGTTGGAGCGGCTGAGCGCATTCCGCTGACATTTAGCGGCCAGGCTACCGATGTGTACCTGGAGGGCTCGGAAGCATCGCGCGGGTTTCGAGTGCGGCAATCGAACGTGACGTCGGATTACTTTCAGACGCTCGGGGTGCGGCTGCTGGCGGGCGAAGGTTTTGTTGAGGGCGAGCGGAGGCCGGTGGTGATGGTGAATCAACTGCTGGCCCGGCGGCGGTTCGGGGAAGACAACGCCGTTGGCCGGCGACTGATGTATCGCATGCGGAATGGAGTGGTTCCGCTTGAGATTGTGGGCGTGGTGGCTGACACGAAGTATTTCTCGCTCGGGGAAGAACCCCAGGAGATTTTGTATCTGCCGCTGGCTCAAAAACAGGACACGCTGCATTTGTTTGCGCGCACGAAAGGTCCGGCGGCCGCGCTCGTGGAGCCGGTTCGCAAACGCTTGCAGGCTTTTTCTCCGTCGGCGCTGGTGGAGGTGAATACGCTTCGAACTACCATTGGCGGAACGCTACTGCCCAACAAGATCGGTTCGCGGTTACTGGCCGTGCTTGGCGCCGTGGGACTCGCCATGGCCGTTGTTGGGCTCTACGGCGTGTTGTCCTATGCGGTATCTTTGCGCACCGCGGAGTTCGGTATCCGGCTGGCTTTGGGCGCCACACGGGTGTCGATCGTTGGCATGGTTGTGCGGCACAGCCTGTTGCTGCTTGCGTGCGGCGGTGTGGTTGGGATTGGCCTCGCATGGGCTGCTACGAAGCCGTTGTCTCAGCTTTTGGTGAGTGGAATTCGCGCGGACGACCCGGTGGCAGTTGGAGCGGTGATGGCGATTGTTGCCACGGTGGGCGTGATTGCGGCGTTGATTCCGGCGGCTCGGGTGCTTCGGATCGATCCTTTGCGGACTTTGCGATTCGAATAGTTTTACGCCGACCAAGGGAGGATGTTGCGGCGGATGAGGTCGGGCAGGATCTTGCGGGCGATGCTGGGAGCGAGTTGTGTGCGGTCGTCCGTGGGTCCGAACCAGATGAGGTCCGCAATTTCGGATTGAGGCTCGGGGCGGCCGGTGAGGTCTCCGTGGTACAGATCGATGCGCACGGTCTTCCGTGATTCACCGGCGGCGTTGTCAATGTATGTGCCGATGAACCCGGTGTTCGTTGCTGAGACTCCGAGTTCCTCTTGTAGTTCCCGCTGCAGGCACTGTGCGGCCGTTTCCTGTTGCTCGAGGCAGCCTCCGGGCAGGATAAGCAGCGAGGCGCCGCGGCTCTTGCGGCAAAGCAGGATGCGGTTGTCGCGCAGGGCGAGCAGTCCTACTTTGTGGTAGTCGCTATTGCAGCACGGGCAGGACAAGGTAGTCCTTTGGCACGTACAGACTGCCTTCGGTTGTGCCTCTCGGGGAGATGCGTTGCAGTGCGCCGTTGAGTTCTCCGGCCGACGTTGCGCCATTCAGGTATTGGACGAAGGCTCGGGTGACGCGCGTGAGTTGCGATGCGGTCTCGTGCACGAATTCGAGTCGGAAGTGCGCGATGCCTGCGGCGCGCCATGCGTCCATGTGCAAGCTCGCTTCCTGGGCTTCAGCCCCGAAGACTGTGTTGCGACAGCCGACGTCGGCCATGACGGGGTGCTCGCGGCCACTGTTGTCGCGTACGGCGACTTGATGCTTTTCGCAGGGACGGCCGCAGTCCTTGTATGTCGTGCCTTCGGAAAGAAAACGGCAGAAGACGCAGTGCTCGGTGTGAAAGACGGGGAGGTGCTGGTAGGCGACGGCTTCAACGGCGGCGCCTCCGATCGCTCGTGCGAGGTTGGCGATCTGGTCGGCGTTGAGGTCATGCGTGGGCGTGATGCGCTCGATGCCGAGTTCGAGGAACGTGGCCGCGGTGAGTGAGTTGGCGTCGTTAAGGCTGAAGTCACCGGTAAGAGAAGCGTGGGGCTTGTCGCGCAGGGTTTCGAGGAGGCCGGCCGAGCGGACCAGCAGCGGAGCGTCGAGGCGAAGGAGGAAGTCAACTACGCGTTCTTCGCCGGGTTTGAGGATGCGCGGGGTGGCGATGCGGACCGCGATGCCTGAGGTCCTTACGCGCTCGACTGAAGGTTTGAGGCCGTACAGGTCGAGGTAGTCGAGGGTAATGCTTGCGGGCTTCGCTTCGAGGGCGGCTTCGAGTTGTTCGGGTGTGCGGACGAGGAGATGGAGTTGCGGCGCGGGGGGCGCCTTGTGCCGCTTTGTGCGTTGCGCCAACGCTTCCTGCACGCGCATGTGCGGGTCGGAGATGTCGCGCGGCTGCGGGGTTGTTTGCAGGGCTTGGAGTTGTTCAACAGCTTCGCGGCGGACTTGATTCAGGATGGATGCGGGCGCGAAGGGCGCTCCTTTGATTTCGACGTGGAGTTGGTCGAGTGTGTAGGAGGTGGCGCCTAGCCGGCCGAGCTGGTCGCGGAGGAAGTCGACATCGAGGATGCGATTCGTGGCGGAGCCTAACGGGGCTGTGGAGTTAGCTTCGATCGTTATTTGCGGGTGGTTCGATACTGTCCAGCGAGTTTGAAGGGGCTCGCCTTCGGTTGCGATGACTTGGATGTTTACGGGCTGCTTGGCTATCGGCGCTGAGGCTTCGAGGTACGGCTTGACGGCTTTGGCGAGATCAGGATCGTCGGTGCGCCAAAGGAGATCGCCTGGGCGGATGCGGGCGAAGTCGACGGCTCGGTTGCCGAAGCGGACGATGAGCGTGTTGTCGCGTTGTTGGGAGACGGCGTAGACACGGCCGCCCTCTTCCTGCTCGGCTGGACTGCGCCAGGAGGCTGCGTCGAAGACTACGCCGTCGCCGGGCTTGAGCGGCGCCGTGGTGTGGGCATCGGTGGCTGCTATGACTGCGGCGTCAGCCACTACTTTCACGACGCGGCCGATGAGTACACCTCGGTGGCGAGGGGCTCGCCCTTGCACGACGCGCTGATGATTGGCGCCCGATAGGAAGTGATCGCCCAGGCCGCGCGAGTATACCTGTTGGAGTTGTAGTTCTTCGGCGGGAGTGATGGATGGGGCGCGGTCGGCCCATGCGTCATCGACCGCTTTGCGGTAGGCGCGGGTGGTGAGCGCAACATAGTCGGCGTCTTTGTAACGGCCTTCAATCTTTAACGCGGAGATGCCGATGTCAACCATCTCGGGAACGTGGTGCAGAGCGTAGAGGTCGCCGGGCGAGAGGAGATATCGGGCGTCGTCTAGCGGGCGTGCCTGATTGTCGACGATGAGTTCGTATTCGAGCCGGCAGGCTTGCGCGCACTGGCCTCGATTCGCGCTGCGGCCTCCCCATGCTTCCGAGGAGAAGCATTGGCCCGAGTAGGCTACGCAGAGCGCGCCGTGGACGAAGATCTCGAGTTCTGCTTCGGTTTGTTCGCGAATGGCTCGGATCTCTTGGAGTGAGAGTTCGCGGGCGAGCGTGATGCGCGCTGCTCCCAGGCGCTGCGCGAGACGCACGCCGCCTGCGTCGGTGATGCTCATCTGCGTGCTGGCGTGGAGTTCGAGGTCGGGCGCGATGTCGCGGGCGAGCTGCAGTATGCCTACATCCTGCACGATGAGGGCATCGGCTCCGGAGGCCGCGATAGCGGCTATGGCTTTAGCGGCTTCTTCGATCTCGTGCTGGAAGATGAGGGTGTTGAAGGTGATGAAGCCCCGGACGCCTCGCGAGTGGAGGATGCGGAAGACTTCGGGTAGTTCTTCGAGGTCGAAGCCGACCTTGGCGCGGGCGGTGAAATGTTTCAGGCCGAAGTAGACGGAGTCGGCTCCGGCTTCGATGGCGGCGCGGAGTTGCGGCCAGTGCCCGGCGGGGCTCATGACTTCAGGCTTTCTAGGGGATCGAGCGGTGGGCACTACTTCCTTCAGGATACCGCGATCCCGGGGGTTAGAAGTTGAACTGGTCGATATTCTCCTTGTTGAAAATCATCGGTTTGCCGAGCAGGACTTCGTCGCCCTTGATCTGAATTGTGCCGAGCTTACCGGCATTGAAGGAAGTGGCTCCTTTTTCAAGTTTGCCTTGGGCGAGATCGGTTGCGGTGTAGACGGTGAGATAGCCGAGGTTGGCCGTATTCCAAAGGACGACCGCCTGAATGATGCCTTCGTGCACGTACTTCTTGCACAGGTTCGG
>DASQDN010000397.1:0-10782 GCA_035634155.1 Bryobacteraceae bacterium
CGAAACTGCTCACGCATTGACCGAATCTGCGCGACAGGCGTGATGCGCTCTGCCCATACTGGGCGAAATATTTATGTGGCGAGCGATTGCGATCGGTGGCTTGGTGAGCGGCGTGCTCGATATCTCTGCAGCGATTACGCAGTATGGCCTTCGCGGCGTGCCGGCGGCGCGCATCCTGCAATCTGTTGCCGCGGGACTTCTCGGTCGCGCAGCTTATGCCGGCGGCGCAGCGACAGCAATGCTGGGTCTCGCGCTGCACTTCGTCATTGCGTTTGGAGCAACCGCCGTCTATTACTCGGCGAGTCGCCGCATGCCACTCCTGACGCGGCACGCTGTGCCGGCCGGAATGCTCTATGGGATGGTGGTGTTCTTTTTCATGAACCGGATCGTTGTACCGCTGTCGAACTTTCCGGGTGGAGGAGGCGCATTCAATCTGCAAGCAGCACTGCCGCAGATCGCGATCCATATGCTGTGCGTCGGACTGCCGATCGCTCTGGCAGTCCGGCGCTATGGGGGATTACAGGTCCGTTAGGCGAGCATCGGCGTCACCGAATCGGTCCATTTGGACGCCCATGCGATCCATCAACGAGAGATACAGGCTGCAAGCCTTACGGTTGTCGTCACCCTTCTCCATATAGTCGAGGATGCGTCCGGGCTTCAACGTGCCGCCGCCTTTGCCGGCAAGCACCAGAGGCATCTGCTCGGCGCTGTGCGCGTCGCCGTCAAACAGGTTCGACCCGCCCAGAAGCATTGAGTTGTCGAGCAGCGACGTGCCACCTTCATCAATGGACTTCATGCGTTCCACCAGATAAGCGAACTGCGCCATGTGGAACTGATTCGTCTTCAGGTACATCGCTTCGGCTGGTGCGGCTTTGCCGTTGTGCGTCAGATCCAGATGCAAGGCGCCTTGTACGCCATCGATGAAGCGAAAATTCATCTGCGACAGGTCGTTATTGAGCATCAACGTGACCACGCGCGTTTTGTCCATTTGGAACGCGAGCACGATCAGGTCCAACATCAATTTCATGTGGTCCGGAACATTCTGCGGGATCTCATTCGCCGGACGCGGCATGTTCGGTTTGGAAATCGAAGGCCGCCAGCCTTCGATTCGCTCTTCCTTGGACGCGCGCTCGATCCGCTTTTCAATACTCCGGACTGAATCCAGGTATTCGCCGAGCTTGTGACGGTCGCCGTTGCTGATCTTCGGCTGCAACGAATGCGTATCCTGCAGCACCGCGTCGAGGATACTCTTGTCGAGCTGCCGGCCCTTGCCATCGCCTACAAGCAGGTCAAACGTCCGCGCCGGATAAATCTCTTTCGTGGCGGGCCGGGTCGGCGTCTCCCATGAAATACAGGAGCTGTAGATCATCGACAGGCCGTCTTCGAGGCGAAGCTCGTTCGGCTCGATTCCAAGCGCAAGGCTGGGAACCGCCGTGTTCTGCCCAATCTGTTTCGCGAGCACCTGATCGAACGTGGTGCCGACTTGAATCACTGCCGGGTCCATGCTGACCGAAGCGCCGGAAAGCATGTTCGCGTTGCGGCCCAGATGCGGGCTGGTGGCGACAAACGCTTTGCGATTGAACAAGCCTCGCAGGAAAGTAATGTCCTGCTTCAGAGGGTCCAGAGATTGCAGCACAGGACCGAGTTCTTCGAGCGCCCCGTTCTTGCCCTTAGCCCACCAATGCGCAGGTTCCACGCCGTTGGAGAAGTAAACGACCCCCAGGCGCACCGGTGGCTTGTTCGAAGCCGCCTTGACGCCTTCCTGAGCGAAGAGCGGAAGCGACTCCATCCAGGGGAGGGCTAGAGCCACACCAGCCCCGCGGAGGAACTGCCGCCGCGAACTACGTTGAGCTACCTTCGGGTCCACGAGCTTCACAATCCACCTTCCTTGAGGGGCAATGACCGTTTCGCGCTTTGCTTCACTTCGGAATTAGATGCTGGACGGGGAGGCGCAGGTTCGACTGGTTCGCGCCGATACCGGAACTGGCGGCTGGTGGCAATCTGCGCGGCCAGCTTTGCCATCGAAACATTGGAGCCCTCTTTAGTCATCTCGGCGATAAGAGGCTGGTCCGAGGCGAGCACGGTTCGGCCCAACGCATAGCCCAGCAGCTTCTGTGACATCGTCTTCATCACCTGCTTTTCCTGCGACTTGAGGTAAGCCAGCAGACCTTCGATGCCGTTCACGGGAGTCTTGTCCGCCAGGGCCGCACTGTCATGGACGGGCTTGCCGTCGGCGTACGTGTCGCGCCAGCGGCCCACTGCATCGAACCGTTCCAGCGGGAAGCCCAGCGGGTCGATTCGGGTGTGACAACTGGCGCACGTCGGATTCCGCTTGTGCGCCTCCAGCCGCTCAAACACGGACATGCCGCCGAAGGCTTTGTCATCCGACGGCAGCGAACCCGCATCAGCTGGCGGTGGCGGAGTGGGCGTACCCAGGATCCGGCGCAGCACCCAGTCCCCGCGCTTCACCGGACTGGTTCGCAGCGGGGCCGAGGTGGCCGTGAGTACCGCGCCCAGCCGCAACAGTCCGCCACGTTTATACTGGTCCGCGCCCTCGATCAACTCCGGATCGTCCTTCGACTTAACTTCTTTCTTGATGCCGTAGTGCTTTGCCAGCGCCTGGTTGGCAAACGTGTAGTTCGCGGTGTACATCTCGCTGACCGGGCGGCCATTCCGCACGATGTGCTCGAAGAAGGAGATCGCCTCGTCGTACATCGCCGACTTCACTTCATCGTTGAACTCGGGGAACCGCACGGGATCCACGCCCTTGTGCCGGTCAAATTGGTAGAACCCGAGCCACTGGCCGAAGAACTCGGTCGCAAACCGCTTCGCCTTCGGGTCGGCGAGCATCCGCTTCACCTGCGCTTCGATCTGCTCCGGTGCCTTCAATTGACCCGCCGCAGCCACGCGTCGCAGCTCGGCATCCGGCGCTGAGGACCACAGGAAGTAGCTGAGACGACTTGCCATTTCCCAGCTCGACAGCGGCCGCTCGCCCGCGACTTGGGCGGGCTGCTCGAGCCGGTAAAGGAAAGCCGGCGACACCAGCACTCGTGTGAGCAGTGCCTGAATCGCCTTGTCGTGATCGAGCTCAGGTCCGCTTCTCGCCTTTTGATAGAACGCGCGAAGTCCGTCCTGTTCGGTCTTGGTCAGCGGCCGCCGCCAAGCGTCGCTTGCAAACCGAAGCGCATCTTCCAAATGTCCGGGGCGAGCCGCGCGTTGAGCCTTTCGTACCGCGTCGTATTCGGCCCGCAGATCCGCCACATAGCGTTTGGGCTCGGCCGGCAGCGTTTCGATGTCGGCAGGCGTCAGTTCACCGATCGCCTTGGTCTTCAGCGGCTCGAGGTTGTACTTGTTCGCGATGAAGCGCAAGACCAGATTGTGGTACTCGAACGAAGAAAACAGGTCGTTCCAGGCCACATCGAGCTTCTTGCGGCTGGCGTCGTCCAGAATTTTGTCGTAAAGGAACTTATCGGCTCGGAAGTACTTGATGCTGGTGTGGAAGTGGTCGCGTTCCTTGTTGTTGTAGGTGTTGTCGAACACCGGCAGGATCGGATCCCGATCTGAAGGAGCGCCTTCACCCTGCGCCACCTGGGGCATCTGCTCAGCGAAGTCGAGCAGACCCTTTTTCCAGTTCTGGTAGCCCAAACCCTTGGCATCGGCCAGGAATGTGTACCCGGCCCGGCCTTTCGACGGATCGGCCTGGTCTGAGAGCATGCAGCGCAGCACGACGTCGCCTGCTTCTTCGGCGAGCAACTCAGCCTCAAACTGCACTTCGAACCCAAAGTTCGTTTCTGGCACAGGAACGTCAAAGGACACCGACTCCCCGGCGCGAACGGCGAGCGCGTTCTCTCCGATAGCCGCTCCGTCCGGACGCTTGCCGAACCCGAGCCGCTTCACCGTCTCCCCGTCGAGCACGGACAAGATCGGGATGTCCGAGGGCCTGGGCCTCCGATTTTGTGCCCCAGCCGCCCCCCCGCCTGCCGTATCGCCGACCGGCGCCTGCGGACCGCGTGACCGTGGCCGGATAACGCCATTTCTGAACACCACAACGGGCGCGTCCTTCGCGCCGGGGTTCATCACCTGCGCCATCAGGTACACGCGCATCGTCTTCTTCGCCTGCTGGCCGCGCTGGTCGGTCCGGAAAAGAAATCGTACCGGCTGCTTCAGATTCGCCTGAATCGTTTTATCAGTAATCTCATATAACGCATCGTCACCGATAGCGCTCTGCAACGCTGGGGGCGCCGCGAATAACATCCGCGTCCAGTCGATTGTAAACTTCTGCAGGTCAACCGACGCTGTCCGGGCAGCTGTCACCGCTTCCGGGGCATCCCCGGCTGGAAAGGCGCGCCATTTGGCGGCAATCTCAGAGATAGGGTAGGTAGCGGTAGGACTTGTCATCAGGCCATTGATGTGCTGGGCAAAGCGGCCGGTGATCCCCTCTTTCGCCGCGAGTTCGTCCAGCGTCGCCTTTCCCAGTCCGAGCGCCTGTCGATGCCGGAACTGCCACACCACGAAGAATGCCTTTGAGTAGCGATCCAGACCGAACGGCTTACCGCCTTCGCCGGCAACCGCCCGGAAGCCGTATTTGCGGTAAATATCCTGAATGCGCGTGATGGCGGAAAGCTCAAATCCGCTCCGGCCTCCATGCTCATAGAACTGTAACGGGCCAGCCCCGATGACGGCATGACTGGCGACCTTCTTGGCCGCCTCCAGATACCGCTCTAACCCGGCATCCTGCATGAACTGCACATCGCCGAAGTTCGTGAAGCCTTCACCGCCGGCGGAATCTGTCGCCAAGTCGCCCTCGAATTTCATGTCGAGGCCGGTCAGGTCCCGAATCGTATACGCGTACTCGCCGCTCGTGAGCCGGCGAACTGTCACCCGACCAGGGTCGCCCGCATGCTTCTTCACGTACTCATCGAGATTTCCGTTCACCCATGCAATCGCCTGCTGACGCTGTTCGTCGGTCGGCTGAGGCATCTTGGGCGGAGGCATGCGCTTCTCTTCGAGAACTGAGATCACCCGTTCCCAGTGTTGAAACTGCTCGCCAAACGAGCCTTCTTTGCTGAGTTGCTCCAGGTTCAGCCCGGCCATGGCAGCTTTGCCGTGGCAGCCGAAGCAGAACTGCTTCAAAGCGGGTTGTGGCGGAGTGGTTTGGGCGGGGAGCAGGGATGCCCCCAGGAAGAGTGCGACCGCAGAACACGTGCGGAGCGGAAGGTTCATCACGTTCAACAAGAATACCCCGGATGGCAGTCCAATGCAGCAGCTTAAGCGCGGAAGGCCGTGAGGGAATAGGCGCATCCGGGCGCACTAGGGTTACGTTAAACTAGTCGCCAAACCGTTTTGGTCTCCCGCAAGTCTTTCGTCAGCCCCGCACCAGAAATCGGGATGTCACCAGTGGGCGTCCCGAAGTGTCACAAGTGCAGAAGAAGGAACTCGCGTGTCACATTGGGATCTCACTCCAAAAGCC
Source organism: Bryobacteraceae bacterium (assembly GCA_035634155.1). Classification (GTDB taxonomy): domain Bacteria; phylum Acidobacteriota; class Terriglobia; order Bryobacterales; family Bryobacteraceae; genus DASQDN01. The sequence continues at coordinate 5,471 of DASQDN010000397.1, forward strand.
TCCGGCCCTCACCGCCGCCAGCGCCCTGTGGTCTCCTCGGGCAAACTCGCGATTGTGGCGCTGATCGTGGTATTCGCCGTGTTGGTGCTGGCCATCTGGCTCACCCCGCCGTTCTGGAAGTGACCGCAAATACAGAAGTTTGCGATGGCCAGCCGCAGTAGGGTATCCTGTGAAGAAGTACTCTTCTAGCAAGGATTGGATTTAACTAGATGGCAAATACCGTTTCCTCTTTGAAGCGGGTACGACAGACCGAGCGCAAAACGGCCGTAAATCGGCTTCGTAAGAGCCGTCTGCGCACCCAGATCCGCAAACTGCGCCGCCTTGTGGCGACCAATGATGCCAATGCGGCTCAGGCCGAACTGTCTGAGACCCACTCGCTCATCGATCGCGCGGCTAAGTGGGGCGTGATCAAGAAGAATGCGGCCGCCCGTTACAAGTCGCGCTTGACCGCGAACGTCCGGAAGCTCTCCGCTCCCGCCGCCTAACGACCCGCGCCGTTACTTACCCGTTATTTCAAAGACAAATCTCTCCATCACTGTGCGATCGTCAGGTCGCGCATCCCGGAGAGCTTTGTCTGTTTCGTAGATCTTCACCGCGGCCGAGCGAAGTTTCTCTACGGAGAACGACGCGGCGGTTTGAGCCACCTGCTCGGCGCGCGACCTCCACATCGGCGTTCCCTGTTTGGTGAAGTACGCCTGGATCTGCGATGCGCCGCTCAGCCGAGCTTCCTTGGCGACAAATGCCAGCCGGAACTGCGTCGCCAGGAACGACAACGCCAGCGGCAGGTACTCCCCTTCCCGCACCAAAACATCCAGCGATTCCAACGAGGCGCCCCGATCGTTTCGACCGAGTGCGTTCACCAGGGCAAAGATGGTGGAAGCCTTGGCGCTCGGCGCGAGTTTGTAGATGTCCTCTTCAGTCACCGAACGCGCTGTTCCTGCATACAGGGACAGCTTTTCAATCTCCGTCGCTATCCGAGCCACATCCGCAGCCAGAAGTTCCACCAGCGCATCCAGCTCTACGGGCCCGATCTTCAGCGCCCGCTCTTTGGCCAGCTCCTCAGCGATCTTCCGAGCCGCGGCCGGAGTATGTCTAGCGAACTCCACCTGTGTGCCGATCACCGAATAGAACTTTTCTACACGCTGGATCTTGGCTTTATCGTCGCCATCGAACTCGTACCGCCCGCAATCGAACACCAGAACAACTCCAGGCGGCGGATCCTTCAGGTACGCGCTGATCAAAGCCGCGGCCTCGCTTTCTCCCGTGTCGCGCTTGGGCAGCGCTGCTTCCGCGCCGCTCACCCAGATCACACGCCGCGACGCGAACAACGAAAACGATCGCGCATCGTCAATGACGGTGTTCAAATCTTCGTCGCTCAAGTCGTGTCTAGTGATCCCTTGCTCGTGGTCTTCCGGGGGCAGGATGCGCTCAACCAGCGCGCGCCGGCATCGATCACGCGACCACCCTTCGGGCCCCAGGAATAAGTAAGCGGGCGACGGCTCCCGCTTCTCAATGGAACGGAGAAACTCGTCAGGAGTCATTCAAAAACTTTCCAGTACCGAACTGACAACTGTCCGAGCCACATCGCGGCTAACGCGCTCCAGCGCGAGGTCGCTTTCCTCGAAATACGCCTTCGGTTCGATCGCGATCTCGTAGCGGTTCCGGACCTCCATCGCCGGCTGGGTATAGAGCACCTTCCCCGAGGCGCGCTCGACCAGATGCAGTTGCAAGACAACGAGCACCTGGACGCCGGCGGCTCGGCCAGACTGCTGGTCGATCACCGAAGGGAAGAACATGTAGTTCACCACCGCTCCCCGAAGCACCGCGTCAGCTTCGTTCTCGTCGGCGACAACCTTGTAGCGCGTGCGCGTAATGAACTCGCGCGTCAGGGCTCTAGGCATCATCTCGGTCAGTCGATAGCGCCCCGTCACATTCCCGAACGCGGGAATAGCGACAGTTTTGATGGAAGCGGGCAGCAGGTCCGAATGACCTGACACGTGGTAACCGCAACTGCTGACGAACAACGCACCCAGAGAAAACAGAATCCGGCCAGCGATCACGAACGCGCTCCCGGCAGGATCGCGCGCGCCACATCCATCGCGTTGTCGACAAGTAGTCGAAAATTATCCGCCACGGCCCAAACCCAGAGTCCACGAGGATGGTTGCGATCCACCTCAATTGCGCCCGCAATCAACCCGCGCTGCCCCGCCACGCCAACATTCGACGGCGCGTCGAACTCGGCCGAGCGCACTTCGATGTGCGAGGAGGCGAGCGCCTCCTCGAATTCCTCAACGCTCGGCCGAGGCTCCAATTCCACCCAGAAAGAAAGTGTGTAGCCATGGAACACCGGCGCCTGCGTTAAACGCATCGAGGGCATGCGGAGATCCTTACCACTGCTAAGTAGCAGGCTCGCCAAGTGGCGCTCAATGCGCTGTTCGATATTCTCCAGCTTCTCCGCGGCGTCCTCCCCAAAGCGAGCCACCATGGCGAAGCCTACCTGCGCGTCGTAGATCTTCTTTTCCATCTGCCGAAACGCCAGCAGGCTGGTGGTTTGCTGCTGGAGCTCGTGAATACCGGCTTGGCCGCGTTCACTCGCGGGCTCAAACACCTGCACCACCGAATGCTTCACTACGCCCGGCAGGTTCGCCAGCATCACCGCGATCGCAGTGGCCGCCGGATGCGCCAGCACATGCACACGACTAATCGGCTCTCCCGCATCGACCATAGGCGCGCGCAGTCGAGCCTCAGCTACATCCTCCAGCGCGTAGGTCAAATCGATAAAAGTAGCGCCCTCACCAGCGAGTTCATACGCCGTCCGCGTCGAGTCCTGCGACCCTGCGCAGAAGATCACCTCGGAATCCTGCAAGCGCTCCCGATCAAGCGGAGTCAACACTGCTGGCTCGCCGGCAAGCTCGGTAATCGCAAGCTCGTCTTGAGCGCCGATCAATTGCACGTTGCGGAAGCCATGCTCATTCAAGGCTTCCCGCACTTCACGCCCCAGCAGCGTCTCGCTGCCTACAATTGAAATCACGCTTTAGCTCCCGCCGGACGGAACACGCGATGCAGTAATCCGCCGATTCGCACCGCGATCCCGCTGCCCACATACATGATCCCTAACACCAGAAGCATCACCTGCGAATAGTTCCACATCAAGTAAATGAAGCTGGCGACGAAAACGATCAGCAACGGCGAGCGCGGGCGGTTCAGATTCAAATCCTTAAAGCTACGGTAGCGCCACGTACACACCATCAGGAACGCGAGCAGGCCCATCAGCAACAGCCACGCCACTGACAATGGCCACGACTGCAATGGATACCCACCTGCCGCATACACAACCGATACGGCCATCCCCGCCGCGGCAGGAATCGGCAGGCCAACGAAATACTTGCGATCCGGACGTCCCGGGTTCTTCGGCATCGGATTGGTAGTGATGTTGAATCGAGCCAATCGCGCGCATCCGGACAGCAGGTACAGAAAGCAAACGAACGAAGCGATACGCAGCAGATGATCGCGGGCAAAGGCGTTTCCGCTCACATCAACACCTTGAAAACCCCACGTGAATGCAAGCACGGCCGGCGCGACGCCGAATGTAATCGCATCGGCCATGGAATCCATCTCACGGCCGAAGTCGCTGGTCGTGTTCGTCATCCGCGCAATGCGGCCGTCCAGGCTGTCGGTTAGCACCGCAATGCCGATCATCTGCGCCGCGAGCACGAACTTCAAATTCGCGCCTGGCAAACCTTGCGACATCAGCATGGCGCCTTCGAATACCTGCATCAGCGCCGCAAACCCGAAGAACATGTTGGCGGCGGTGAAGAACGTGGGCAGCGCATAAGCGACTCGCGTAGGGCGCCGGTCTACAGTACGCGTCAGGTTTTGCGGAAATGGGATCCGCCGCATCAGGCTCATCAGTGCTTTCTCTCCGCAAGCGGGCTGATGGCGGCCGAAACGCGCTGGCCAGGCACCACCAAAATCTTCCACTCCGGCCCGACCAGAACATCCATGCGCGAGCCGAACTTCATCAATCCGATGCGTTCACCCTTGGCCACATGGTCGCCGGGCTTTTTCTTGAACACCAGTCGCCGAGCAATCAGGCCGGCAATCTGCTTATAGATCACCCGCACTCCGTCGTCCGTCTCAACCGTAACGACAACCTGCTCGTTCTCCACTGAGGCGAGTTCCTTGCTCGCCACCAGAAATTGGCCCTTGTGATACTGCACGTCGGAAATGCGGCCCGCCAGAGGCGATCGATTTACATGCACATCGAAGACGTTCAAGAAAATGCTGATGCGCGTCAGCCCCGATCCCTCGGGCTTCACCGCCATCACCTTGCCATCGGCAGGCGAGACCATCTCCGGCATCGCCGGCGCGACCCGTTCCGGATCGCGAAAGAAATACATGCAGAACACGCCGAAGACGAAAAACGGCACGGCCACCAACGGATGCCCGGTTAACCAGGCGGCCAGCATTCCGCCCGCGAACGAACCCACAGCGTATAAAATTCCGTCAATAACCATTGCCTAAAGTCCAATTCTCTCAAACGTTTCCGCCGGAGACGAGGAAACCGGCGCGGCCTACATCCCGCGGAAGCTTGTGCGCCAGCGCCACCGCCGCGGGAACGGCCCCGCTCGGTTCCACGACCATCTTCATTCGACTTTGCACGAATGTGACCGCTTGGACGATCTCGTCTTCGGTTGCGAGCAGCACATCCTCCGCGTATTTCTGCACAATAGGAAACGTGACAGCTCCCGGTTTGGTTGGACGCAGCCCATCGGCGATGGTGTCGGGGGGCGGAATCTCCACACGGCGCCCGGCCTTGAACGACAGGTACGTGTCATTGGCCTGCTCCGGCTCAGCTCCGAAAATGCGGATCTCGGGCCGTAAGCCTTTCGCCGCAATACAACATCCTGACAGCAACCCGCCCCCGCCGACGCAGACCACTAGCGCGTCCAGGTCGGGAACTTCTTCCAGCAACTCCAGCGCGCTCGTACCCTGCCCCGCAATGATCCACTCGTGATCGAAGGGCGGACAGATGACGCCCCCCGTCTCATCGGCCAGCCGCCGAGCCAGAGCCTCGCGATCCTCCTTCATCCGGTCATACAGCACCACCTCGGCGCCATACGATCGAGTCGCCTCTAGCTTGGCTCGGGGCGCATCCGTCGGCATGGCAATCGTCGCCTTCATGCCAAGCTCTCGAGCCGCGATCGCCACTGCCTGCGCATGATTGCCGGACGAGAAGGCGACGACACCGCGCTCGCGCTGCGCGGTGTCGAGCGTCAGTAGCTTGTTGAGCGCGCCGCGCAGCTTGAACG
>DASQDN010000398.1:0-3884 GCA_035634155.1 Bryobacteraceae bacterium
ATCGCCGCTCTCGCCGAACAGCTGGTCGTCGCCGTCGCCGCCGGTCAGCGTGTCGTTGTCGGCGCCGCCGAACAGGAAGTCGACGCCGCCCTTGCCGAGCAGGGTGTCGTTGCCCGCCTGGCCGAACAGCATGTCGCCGCCCGAGCCGCCGGTCAGCGTGTCGTTGCCGGCGCCGCCGAACAGGTTCGCCCGCGGCAGCGCGCCGTTGGTCTCGCTGATCGTGATGACGTCGTTGCCGCCCTGGCCGAACGCCTGGATGAGGCTGGTATTGGCGACGGTGGCGGTGCCGCCGGCGATCTTTACCGCGCCGCCGTTGAGCAGCAGCTTTCCGGCCGCGTCGCGGCTGAAGACGATGTTGTTGTCGAGCCCGTCGCCGAATGCGCTCAACACGCCGCTCGCGAACGTGCCGGTGACGGCCTTGATCGAGATGAGATCGTCTTCGCCTTCGATCGCCTTGCGGATCTGGCCGGCATGGGCGCCGGTAATCTTGCTGGTCATGATAGTCCCTCGTGCTGGTGAGATGCCCGCCCCGCGACGGGTCGGCCGGGGCGTTAGAGGGAGCGGCGTTGGAGCCAGCGTTGGAGCCGGCGTGGGAGTCGACCAAGGCGTCCGCCCGGGCGACGAAGGCGGCACACCGCGGGACGAGCGGTGGGAACCGGGACGTACCGGCGCTAGTCGGGCATCCGCTCGGCAAGCTTTGCAACGGGCAGCATCGGGCGCGGTATCTCCCTGAGAAGGAGATCCTTGACCGCCTTGCCGAACGCCTCCGCGGTCGGCTCGCCGTGAAAGAGGCGGGGTATTAGCTGGTTGTCGCCGGCGCCGATCGCCAGGCCGTAGAGCGGCTTGTCCACCGACAGCCGGCCGAAGCTGTCGGTGAGCAGCAGGTTCACCTGCAGCGGGAAGCGCAGCAGCCGGTAGGTCGAGAAGCCCTCTACCCGGGTGACGTAGGCGACGAGCCCGCTGTCGGAGCGCCGAATTTCCGATTTCTCCGAGAGCGCTCCCGTATGGCCGACCACCGGCAGCCGCGCTTCGGCCGCCTTGTCGAAGCCGCTCTTCTCGGCGATCATCCGGCCGAGCGTGGTCTGCATGATGTGATGCTCGATCTCCTCGACCGCTTGCCTCGAGCAGGCGGCGCCGGTGCACTGGCCGTTGGCGGCTAGGATCGCGGCCCAGGGCAGAGCGCGCACCATTTCGTCGAGCCGCGCCTCGTCCGCAATGTCCTTGACGCCGTTGATCGTCCCGCGGACCTTGATCGTCCATTCGCCGAGCGCAACGAAGTAGAGATAATCCATCACCGTGCCGGGGCCGATGCCGGTCTTGAACGTGCCTTTGTAGGCACGCAGCGGAGTGGCTGCGTCGATCTGGAACGGGCCCGACGACCATACGAAGGCTTCCGGGGACAGTTCGGCGAAGCTCGCGATGCTGCCCTTGAGGCGGTGCTCGGGAAGCGCCTTGGGCTTGAACAGGTAAAGGGTGGCCGCCGTTTCGGTCCCGCCTTTGCTCAGCCGGTAGCTGACGGCGACATCTTCGCCATTGAGCGATGACACGCGCGAGCGGCGCAGGCCGCCGAATTCCTCGGGCAGCGCGATGCCGGTGGCGCGGTGGACGAGCGTGCCGCCATCGGCCTTTCCGTCCCAGATCGAAGGATCGGCTCCCTGCACGACCGACAGCGTCTGCGGCGCCTGCTGGGCGGCCGCGGTGCCTGCGAACGCAGGCATTGCGGCGAGCGCCGCGAGTGCGATGAGCTTCATGTTCAACCCCCTGCAATGGCAGCAGGATTGCACAAAGGCCTGCGCATGGAAAGGAATCACGGCGGAGGCGGGAGGGCGGCTCTCTGCGGCGACGGTGGCTCATCAAACGCGGCCGCTCGAACGGCACCGAGCCTCGCTCGTTCCTGAGCAGGGCGCCGTGGAGCGGCGGGATCGTCTTGTGCGGGTCGGATCTCGTGGAAGACATCCAACATCCTTCGGCACCGGATCTCCGAGACGTTGTCAATTGTCGGGCAATAGCCTCCAGGTCATCGCGCCGGCAATCGGCGCCAAGCTCGAAACGCAATGCAGCTGCAATCGTAGAATCGGCTTAAACAGCGGGAGCGGATTACCGCTGTGTCCTTAGTCTTCTTTCTGCAGCTTTTCTGTCGCTGCTCCTGGCCTGCCAAGCCAAGAATTCTTCACACTGAAAAGCCGTTGACCCCGAACGAGATTGGGGAAAGACTGGAGCGTCCAAGGGGATTCCCGAGTCATGCCGTTCGGCTTCGTCGAACGGACGCTGGAGGCGCTTTGCTGCGCTTGCGGCGAGGGCCGGGTGCGTTCGCGGCAGGGGAAATGGCTATTTCCAGAATCGCAAAGCGTCAGTCGCGAAGGCGGTGGAGCGCCGGACGGGCGACCATGCTGTTATGGGGATCAGCCGCACTTCTGTTTGGGAGCTGCAGTGGTGGCGAGCCAAAGCTGCACCCGGATTTCTGCTCCAAGGAAAAGCGCCGCCTTACCTCCGCGGAGCGCTACCGCAGCGTCCTGTCGGATCTTATAGCTAAGGAAGCGGAGTATGGACGGAAGTACGGTCCTGGCGGAGTTCACTTCCTATCTTTTAGATCTAAGCTGAAATCGGCCTCCGGGGAGCTATCGGATGACGAGGTGATTAGCCGGTACCTCGCCAGTTTCCCAAATTGCTGCTCTATGGCAAAACCGGCCTATTACACCGAGCGATGGCCCATCGATATGTATGTCGACATCGCTAATACAAATCATGGTGACTGGGTAGCGGACGTTTACGTGTGGCGTCAATTGCCACCGGTAAAGTCGTACATTCCGGACCGATTTGTGAGAGCTGTGTCAGCTTGTGGTGATCGTGTTCGTTACGTAGGGGGTAACGGTGGCATACTCGAATAGCCTCCCATTCCATGATGAAGTCATAGCACTTTCTCCGGTATGCCGCTGACCGGCTGCAACAACATTCCGGCGATGGCGCCGGGGGCAGGGCGGCGCCCGCGAACGACAATGCGGCGCCGCCTGCGAAAGCACCTTAGGCAAAGCAACTCAATTGCCGGGACGCCTTTAGTCCCCGTTCTGCAGCTTTTCTGTCGTTGCTCTTCGCCTGCCAAGCAAAAAATCTTTATAACACTGAAAAGCCGTTGACCCCGAACGAGAAAGGGGAAAGACTGGAGCGTCCAAGGGGGATTCCCGAGTCTTGCCGTTCGGCTTCGCCGGATGGGCGCTGGAGGCGCTTTGCTGCGCTTGCGGCGTGGGCCGGGTGCGTTCGCGGCAGGGGGAATGGCCATTTCCAGGATCGCTAAACGTCGGTCGCATAGTCCAGCTTCCCGAAAGGGAAGCATGGGATTTCTTTTTGGGAAGCGTCGGGCTTCGAGTTTCAAGCTCTCGCTCCTGATAATGGTAGTTCTTCCGACGATGTCATGCGGAAACAGCAACAATCCCACGAAAGATGCTGATGGTGTGAGCGCTGTGCCGCCCTCCGTCCTGAAGATGGTGGACGCTTCACCTCCGGTCGAGAACGAAGTCCACGTGCAAAGACGAGGGCAACTCGCAGTCGGGTCGGAAACACTTTTCTGCGCGATTGATCCCGATGTCGCCCCCGATCTTCGGAAAAACGGCATCAAAGGGACCGGATTGGTCGGCCTTTCTGAGCTGCTGCAGAAATGGGAATTGCCGGTCAACGTGGACGGTTCGCACCGCCAACGGCCCGCCGATGCGAAGATCTGCCCCAGGTCAGGCAATCCGATCATGTCGAAGGGCTACGCTCTGCTTAACCGCGGCGGGAAGCCGTACAGGCTCGTGATGGCTTTCTGGCAGGGTGAGGCAGTCTGGGTCGGGACCATCGAGAGGACTGGCGAGGGCGCCGAACCAGAGGTGTTCAATCCTTACGGCCTT
>DASQDN010000399.1:0-3158 GCA_035634155.1 Bryobacteraceae bacterium
ACAGTGTGAGAAGGAGTGTACCCAGAGCCGAGTACAGGTTCGGCGCATAACGGCGCTGACGCGTCAGAAATTGCGAAGCGTAGAACGAGGCGACAGTGAGAGCAACCGAGACCATCGCAGGCGGACCGTAATCGAGCGCGATCCAGCCGATGAAGAATAGGCCAACGGCCCAAGGCAGATGTTGCAGTCGAATGTCGTTGTGGTTGCGAGTGACTGCGAGTGCTAACGCAATCAGTCCAAAACCAGCGAGTATCGCCGGCACCCATTCGCGCGGAGCTTCGGCATTGACGAGCATTGCGATGAGGATGCCGGCTCCCGCCGCGTACGCCCAACCACCTTTCCAGCGATTGGCGGCGAACACCGCTGCGACGATTGCCGCCACCGGCGACCACGCACGCCTATCCACGCTGAAGTAATCGACGACCGCGGCTCGGAAGAAGGCGAGGGAGAGCACTGCGGCGCCGACGGCCCGGATGAACGCGTTGTTCAGCGCGTGGCCGGCGAGCACGATCATCTCACCTTCAAAGAGGAGCGCCAGCGTCATGTTCGTTCCACTGAATCGCTCCATGAGAGCTCCGGCCATGAGGGCGGCCGAGGCGGTGAGCGCGCCTTCGTAGCCGCCGCCGAGGAGCCGTGAGGTCGCATCCTCCGGGCCGGCGGCGACGCGGGCGCGAATGGCAGTGCTGACGAGGTATGCGGCAGAAGAAAAGAACAGAAACCAGCCCAGATGTTCCCATTGGTACAGGAGCGACGCGCCGATGAATCCCGCTGCGTTCAGGAGGAATACAGAACGTTCGATGCCTCGCGAGGGGCCTCGGCGGTGCAGATCGAGAATGTCGAACGCTTCGAAGGCGAACCATTGGATCCAGAGCGCCCATTGGGCCAGAGGCTCGGCTGCATCACGACGGAGGATAAAGGTTCCGTAGGCGAAGAGGACACCGACAACCGCAAGCCGGAACCATTGGCGGAGATAGGCAAGGGCGAGCATCGAGAGTGCCAGCACGAGCGCGGCATAGATTGAGAAGCCCGTGAGAGGCGAGATGTTCAGCGTGATGAAGCTGAAAAGGAAGGCGAGGGCAGTCCCGTGCTCGGAGGCATAGGCGAGGGCGTGCAGGATCATGCCGGTGGACACGGCAAAGAGGAGTACGCCGGCAAGCAGCGGGTCGCCAATCACGCGCGCGGGCTCCAGGGCATGGGCGGCGTAGGCAGTGAAGTAGATGGCGGCCCATCCGCCCCCGATCAGGCTTAGGGCGAAGCTCCCGTACAGTTCGTGGTTGCGCAACGCGATTCCGGCGCCGAGCATCGCCGCGCCGACCGCGAAGCCGATGCCCACTTTGCCGGCAGCTCCAAGCTGAGTGAGTGAGTAGCCGAGGAAGAGTGCGATGCCGATGACGAGAATGAGGGCTCCGGCGCGGTTCAACCAGTTGCCACCGATGACGGTTTCCCAGTCCTCGGTTTTAGTCGGGATCGCTGGAGGCGCCGGTGACACGGGCGGCTCGGGGTGCGGTTGCGGTAGCGTTTCAAGCGGCGGCGGCTCGGCGGAACGGAGGTCGCCGTTTTCGAGCTCATACACTCGCCGTGTGAGGGACGCCAGGCGCGCTTCGTGGTTTGAGAGCCGCACCCGGAGTCGATAGATCCACCAGGCCAGCGCGGAAACCGCAATTCCGCCGAGAAATGCGATGGCGCCGAGGAGTTCTTCCATTGCGAGGGCGTGCGGGCTCTTCGGGTAAGACTATCAGACGGCAGTTCCGTAACATGCGGGGCACGTCTTCGTCCATAATGAAGAAGAAGATGGTCTGCCCGAGGCTGGCAGAGACGGAGTACACCTACGGGCACCCTTGACGACATCCTGACGCGGGCACGCCGCCGTCATACGGCGAATCTTCTGCTTCAGCATGGGGCTATTGCGGTGTCGGCCGGCGCCGCGGGCTTCCTTCTTCTGCTGATTCTCGGGACGCAAATCTTGGACTGGCAGTGGCCGGTGGGAGTGTTTCTTGCCACCCTCGGCCTGGGCTTATACCGGGCGCACAAGGCGCGGGTGCCCGTTTACCGGACCGCGCAAGCTTTGGACAAAGCGCTAGATCTTCAGGACCGGCTATCGACAGCGTATTACTTCCGGCGCCTTGCGCCGAAGTCCACTGCGCTTGTGGATGAGGTGGAGGCGCAGGCGATCGGGAGGGTGCGTGACGGCGATGTCGAGCGTGCGATGCCGCTGCGATTCCCTAGGGCGGGCTATGTCGCGGTGGGCTTGGCAGTGGTTGCGGTGACCTTGGTCGCGGTGCGATACGGGGTTCTGCGAACGATGAGTTTGCAGCAGCCGCTGGCACGCATCAACTTCGATACTTTTAGTTCTCCAGATAAGGTGGAAGCTGCCAGCGCGAGCAAGAAAAGCGTTGTGCAGGAGCATTTGGATAAGCAACTAGAGCAACTCGGGTTGACGCCGGAAGAGATGGATCTGCCGATGGAGAGTTCGGCTGAGAAGCCGAACGCGACCAATGTGTCGGCGATCTCCAATGAGCCCGGCGGCGAGCAGAAGGGTCCTCCGGGAAAGAACGAGAGTGATCCGTCAGATGATTCCGAAGAAGGCCAGGACAATGAGCCTGGGCAGCCTTCGGGAGAGAACAAGGATCCGGGTTCGACGCCCTTGAATGCTGGCCAGAAAAGCGGGCAGGCTCCGAAGAACCCTCCTAAGGCTCCGCAGAAGCCGGGTGGTCAGAATCCTGGCGTGGTCGACAAGATGAAGGACGCGTTTGCGAATCTGCTGAATAAGCTCGGCGTCACTCCTCCTGGAGAGAAAGGGCAGGAGATGGCGTCGCAGCAAAGCCAGCAGCAAGGCACAGGCAAGGAGCAAGCGGCGGACAAGGGCACGCAGGGTCAAGGGAAGTCTCAAGGCGACAGCCAGCCTTCGCCCGATAGCCAAGGGAAAGAGTCCGAAGGTGGCGAGCAGACTCCTGGCCAGCAGCAGCGCGCATCCGATCAACAAGGCGCTAAGGGTCCCAACGAGAACTCCAAGAGCGGAATGGGCAAGTCCGATGGAGACAAGACCATTCAGGACGCCGAGCAGTTGCGGGCCATGGGCAAGATCAGCGAGATCTTTGGTAAACGCGCGGCCGAGATGAAGGGCGAAATGAGCATTGAGGCGCCATCGGGTAAGCAGC
>DASQDN010000400.1:0-2626 GCA_035634155.1 Bryobacteraceae bacterium
GCCGCACCGCTCGCGGTTCGTACAAGCCCTCCTCGACCATCGCGCTCATCGCGGCAACCGCACTACCTCTCCCGACTCTGCACTCCGGTAGCCTTCAAAAACGAGCCGCAGAACTTCTCGCGCGTGAATGGCCGACTCTAACGGCGGTTGCGCTGCTCCCATTTCCCCCACGAACACCCGGAGGTGTTCGGCTGTGGCCGTGGCGAACTCTCCCCGTGCCGAGGAACAGAAGGTCTTGGTCTTGCCGCCGCGTTCAACACGCGCCTCGCCGCCCTTGACGAATCCCGCCTTCAGCACCGGGCGACCCGCATGTTTCGACCACTCCACGCCTAGGCGTGCGACACCGCCAAGTGATACCCGCACCGACGCGTCGTTGCAATCAAGACGGCACTCCAGATACTTCTCAGGTGCATGGCTGATTCGATTGAAGGAGAAGACCGCAATCCGCTCTTCCGGGAATTCGAGCGTAGCGTGCAGCAGCACGTCGGCATCAAACTCGGCGCGAGCTTTCGGAGCGAGAACCCGTATGGACGACGGCAGCGATCCGAACAAAAAGCATGCGAGATCGAGCGCGTGCGTACCGAATTCGTACAGGACGTACTTGGTCAGGTTCTTGCGCCAGTTCGACTCACTCGATGGTGGGTGAAACATCTGCTGCCAGAACTGCAGGTAGAAGGCTCGGCCAAACTCGCCTGCATCCAGTCGTCGCTTCGTCTCGCGATAGAAGCTCATGTAGCGGTACTGATTGTTGACCCGCAGTGCACGACGGTTGGAGCGGGCAAGTTCAATGATTTCGTCGGCCTGTTCCAGAGTCGACATGAATGGCTTCTCGCAGAAGACATGCAGTCCGGCTTCAATGGCACGCGAAGCGATCTCAAAATGCGAATCTGGTGGCGTTCCAATGATGACGCCGTGCAGCTTCGACTTCTCGAGCATCTCGTCGAAAGAAGAATACACTTCCGGGAGCTTGAACTTGCCTGCGACCCGCTGTCGGCTCGATTCGCTCGGATCGCAGCCGGCGACCAAATCAATATCCTCAACTGCAAGACACGCTGGGATGTGAATGCGGTCTGCCACGCCGCCGAGGCCTACAACGCCAAAACGGCGTTTGGACATAAGCCTGAGGATAGCATCGGCTGATCGGTTATTCTAGTTCGAACACCCATGCTGTTGTTGAAAACTCGCGGGTCAATCTCCGTGCGCAGACACATATCGAAACGCCGGCTCAACGCCACCGCGAAAGGTAGCGCCGACCAGGGCCGTCGCTCGTGAAATTAGTCTTGGGCGGGGGTCCTGCAGGGCTTACTGCAGCCCACGAGCTGGCCTCACGCGGCCATCGATGTACAGTCCTCGAGCAGGATGCGGTGGTCGGCGGTCTGGCCCGAACGGTCGACTACAAGGGCTTCCTGTTCGACATTGGTGGACATCGCTTCTATACGACGGCACCCGTCGTAGAGGCTATCTGGCGTGATGTGCTCGGCCCCGACCTGATTGAAAGGCCGCGTCTCTCCCGCATCTACTACCGGGGTCACTTCTTCCAGTATCCCCTCGAGATCGGCAACGTCCTTACCGGCCTTGGCCCTGTGGAGATCCTTCGTTGCGGCGCCAGCTACCTCAAGGCGCAGATCGCCCCCACCCGGCCCGAAGGCGACTTCGCGACCTGGGTCTCCAACCGGTTCGGCCGCCGTCTGTTTGAAATATTCTTCCGCACGTATACGGAAAAGGTGTGGGGAATCCCTTGCTCGCAGATTGGATCCGAGTGGGCAGCGCAGCGGATTCGAGGGCTGTCACTTCGCAGCGTCGTATCGGACGCGTTCCGTTCGGGAGGCAAAGGAAACGTTCGCTCACTGATCAAGTCTTTCCTGTATCCCAGGCGCGGACCGGGCATGATGTGGAGCCGGATGGCCCAGCAGCTCGAAGCTGGCGGCAATCCGGTTTTGGTAAACCACCCCGTTACCAGGATTCATTGGAAGCCGGGCAGGGTTCTTGCCGTGGAAGCTGGTGGCAAGAGCTTCGACGGAGACGGATTCATCAGTACGCTTCCTCTGCGACATCTCATCCACATGCTTGATCCGGCGCCGCCTGCACGCCTGAAAGCCGCGGCGGAGCTCTTCAAATACCGGGACTTTCTCACGGTGGCCCTGATGATCCGCAAACGTGATTTGTTCCCGGATAACTGGATCTATGTTCACGATCCCAGCGTCGGCGTCGGCCGCATCCAGAACTTCAATAACTGGAGCCCGGACATGACTCCGGATCCTGACATTACATGCCTCGGCCTTGAGTACTTCTGCTTCGAAGGGGACTCGTTGTGGACCAGCAGCGACGAAGCCCTGATCGAGCGTGCGTCGAAGGAGATCGAGATTCTTGGGCTCGCGAAGAAGAGTGACGTCGTAGACGCCACCGTCGTCCGTGCGCCCAAGGCCTACCCTGTATACGACTCCACGTATCGCGAAGGTCTCGATGCCGTGCGCGATTTCCTTCGCGACCTGCCCAACTTTCAAGTAGCCGGCCGGAACGGCATGCATCGGTACAACAACCAGGATCACGCGATGCTCTCTGGAATCCTCGCAGCTCGAAACCTGATGGGCGGCAGCTATGATCTCTGGGATTTCGCCAGCGCCGA
>DASQDN010000401.1:0-6648 GCA_035634155.1 Bryobacteraceae bacterium
GTCGGCAAACGCCCCAGGACCACGTACAAATTAACCGCCAAGGGGAAACGAGCATTCCGCGAGTATCGGGAAGGATTGAAGCAATTCCTCAACGAGACGGAGGCAATTGGATGAACTTTATCACGTGGGCATTTCTGTGCGCCGCCGCCGCATTATCCGCCGCGCCGCAGAAGGACGCTGTAACTTCGTTGGTACAGCGTGCCACCGACGAACAAAACGTTCCTTCTATTTCAGTGGCCGTCGCCTGCGGAGGACGGATTTTCCACGCAACCGCCGCCGGGTACGCCGACCTGGAGGGTGGAACCAAAGCTGCGCCAACCACCCTATACCGCATCGCATCGCTGTCCAAGCCCGTCACCGCGACCCTGGCGCTTCACCTGGCCGAACAGAAGCGTGTTGACCTGGACGCGCCCATCGGCAAGTACGTGACGGAATGGCCCACCGCCACCGCCCAGCCGACGCTGCGTCAACTGCTCGCCCACCGTGGCGGCATCCGCGACTATCGCTCGGCTAATGAGATGTTCGCGACCGTGCACTACGACAACTTGTCGGCAGCGCTGGCTGGAAGCGTGCTGCAAGACCCTCTGCTCTTCGCGCCGGGATCGTCGATGAAATATTCGACCTACGGCTACACCGTAGCAGGCGCAGTCCTCGAGAAAGCCACAGGCCAAACGTTCGAATTGCTGGTGCAAAGCGTGCAGCCGAGCCTCATGATCGATAACTATTTCCGCCTCACGCCAGACCGCGCCCGAGGCTACGGCCTCTACCGGGGAAAGCTCTCAAACGCGCCGGCCTTCGACAGCAGCCTCAAGTACCCAGGCGGCGGACTCCTCGCATCGGCCACCGACTATCTGAATTTTCTCCTCGCGCTGAACGCGAACAAGCTGCTACCGCAGGACCGCGTGGCAGAAATGTGGACACCGATGTCCAAGTCGCCGGACGGGCGCAGCGGCTACGGACTCGGCTGGATGACCGGCAGTCGAGCTGGCCATGACTATGTCCAACATGGGGGAAACCAGGTCGGAGCGCAGGCCGGCATGCGTCTTTACCCAAAGCTCGGCTTCGCGTGGGTAGCATTATCGAACGGCGAACACGCGGACCTGCGCAAGCTCGGCGACGCCATCGAGGCCATTTTTCTCCCAGCTAGCGCGAACTGCCCCACCACGCCGTAACAGGCACGCACCTGATTACGATGTCGCGGTTCCCGATACCATGTCAGCGTGGCCTCGACATTTCGGCAGCGCTGGCTCCGCCCGCTAGATCTGGTGTGGCTGCTCTTGTTCTCGGCGCTCGCGTTGGTAAGTACCGACCCGACCCGGCAAGAAATCGCGCTGCTGTTCAGCCTCGGTCTGTTTCAAGTGATCGAGCCGAAGGTGACTTGGTTCACCTCTGACCGGGGCGCTGTCGCTTCGACCTTGATTAAGCTCGTGCTGTGTTACTTGCTGATCGGCTTCACGGGTGGGATCAGCAGCACCTATTATGTGACGCTGCTGCTCCCGGTCGTATCGGCGGCAACCACGCTGAACCCGGCGGGTACCGCCCTGATTACCGCCCTGGCTATCGCTGCTTACATCTCCTTCCTGGTGTTCCTCGATTGGACGCGGTATGAGTTGACTCGGGAGGCGATCGGGGAACTGGGTATCCGGGTTGTCTTTCTGCCTGTTGTTGCATTCCTCACGCAACAACTCGCGGAAGCCAATCGCGTGGAAGCGAAGAAATACCAGACAGCCGCGGAACAACTTGAGGCCGCCAATCGGCATTTGCAAGAGGCTGAGGCGGCGGTGAGGCGGAGTGAGCGGCTGGTGGCGCTAGGGCAGTTGACCGCCGGACTTGCACACGAGTTGCGCAATCCATTAGGCACCATGCGCGCTTCCGCCGAGCTTCTGGTGAAGCGAGTAGGCGAGGAGAACGAGATTGCTCGCGAGCTGGCCGGGTTTATCGCGTCTGAAGTGGACCGCACGAATTCACTGATCACGCGCTTTCTGGAGTTCGCGCGGCCCACGCGTTTGCGTAAGGAAGCGGTCGACATCACGCAAGTGATCGATGAGGCGATCCGCGAACTGGGTCAGCATCATCCGCCGTTCTCGGTTACCGTGCATCGCAACTATGCGCCCGAGGTTCCACCCGTCGAAGTTGACCGTGAATTGATGGTTCGCGTGTTCTACAACCTGCTGCTGAATGCCGCCCAGGCTTCTCCTCCGAATGCCGCGATCACAGCCAAGACACGGTTGCGCGAGCAGGTGGCGGAGATCAGTATTCTGGACCGCGGGGCCGGAATCCCGAAGGAACACGTGGAGAACATCTTCAATCCTTTCTTCACAACCAAGCCCGACGGCGTCGGTTTGGGGCTCGCCATCGTATCCAAAATTGTGGATGAGCACGGCGGCAGCTTGCGTGTGGAAAGCGACCCCGGACAGGGCAGCGCGTTTCTTGTGTTCCTTCCTTTCTTGCAGAGTTAGTACAACTGAGATATTGCACAACATCCATAGGGTGCTATAGACTTGTACTTCAGTTGCAAGTCAATTGCGAATAGATGGAGGATGTTTCGATGCGCTGCATCGTTGTTGCCTGCCTGATGTTCGCCAGCATACATGCAGAACCGTTGCTGGCGCCGACCGTACAAGGGGTGGTTCTGGATCCAAGTCGCACGCCTATTCCGGGCGCGGTGGTTACAGCGGTTCCCGACGGCCAGACCTTTGGCGTTTCGACACATTCGGGCGAAGCGGGAGAGTTCGTATTCGGTGTGAAGCCGGGCCGGTATACGCTTCGAATTGTGGCCGACGGCTTTAAGGAGTACGTCCTTGCAGTGACGGCCGGTGAGGCGACGGCTAACGCCCTGGAAGTGGTGTTGCCCCTGGCGCCGCGGGAAGACGCGGTCACCGTGACCGACTCTTTGAACTATCAAGTGATCGCGAGCAGTTCCATGCGAACAACCACACCGCTGCTGAATGTTCCGCAGTCAATTACCGTGGTGACGCAGGATCTGATTCGCGACCAGTCGATGCAGAACATGGCCGACGTTGTGCGGTATGTGCCCGGCATCACGATGGCTCAAGGTGAGGGGCATCGGGACGCGCCGGTGATTCGCGGCAATGCAACGACGTCCGATTTCTATGTGAATGGCGTTCGCGATGACGTGCAGTATTTCCGCGACCTATATAACGTGGAGTCGGTGGAAGCCGTTAAGGGAGCCAACGCTTTGACGTTCGGCCGCGGCGGCGGTGGCGGTGTGATTAACCGGGTGACCAAGGAAGCTGAGTTCGTTCCGTTCCGCGAAGTGAGCTTGCAAGGCGGCGCCTATAACAACAAGCGCGTCGCGAGCGACTTCAATCATAGTTTTGGGGACCGGTTCGCGTTCCGTGCGAATGGCGTGTACGAGAACTCTGGGAGCTTCCGCGACGAAGTGGACCTGGAGCGCTATGGGATCACGCCGATTATGGCGTATCGTCTGGGCGAGAAGACGCGCATCAAGGTTGGGTATGAGTACTTCCACGACGACCGCACCGTGGACCGCGGTATTCCTTCCTTTGCCGGACGACCGTCCAATACGGATCGTTCCACCTTCTTCGGGAGTCCGCGTGACAGCTTTGCGAATGCCGACGTGAATGCGGGACGGATCGGCGTGGAGCATCAGGCTGGATTGTTCAATTTGCGCAACACGACCGTGATTGCAGATTACGAGAAGTTTTATCAGAACGTGTTTCCGGGGGCGGTGAACGCGACACAGACGAGCGTCTCGTTGTCGGGTTATAGCAACGTGACATTCCGACGCAACGTGTTCAACCAGACGGATGTGACGGGAGTGGTGAATACGGGTCCCCTGCGTCATACGCTTCTTGTAGGAACCGAGTTGGGACGGCAGCGCTCGGACAATTTTCGCAATACGGCCTACTTTGAGAACAATGCGACCGCGGTGAATGCGCCTTTCACGAATCCGCGGTGGAACGGGCCGGTCGGGTTCCGGCAAAGCGCGTCGGATGCGGATAATTATGCGACGAATCAAGTTGCGGCGATTTATGTGCAGGATCAAGTGGAGCTGACTCGCTACTTGCAAGTGGTAGGCGGAGTTCGCTACGACTACTTCAATATCGACTTCCACAATAATCGCAACAACGAGAATTTGAGCCGTCAGGACAAGATGGTTTCTCCGCGCGCCGGCGTGGTGCTGAAGCCCATCGCGCCGCTATCGCTATATGCGAGTTATAGCGTGTCGTATCTGCCTAGCTCGGGGGACCAGTTCTCTTCATTGACGGCGACCACGCAGACGCTTCGTCCGGAGAAGTTCAATAACTACGAAGTCGGCGCGAAGTGGGATGTGTATCGCGCGCTGGCGGTGACGTTCGCAGCATACCGACTGGATCGCACGAACACGACGGCTCGGGATCCGAACGATCCTTCGCGCACCGTGCAGACCGGCAGCCAACGCACGAAGGGATATGAGATCGGCGTGAATGGCAATCTGATGAGAAGGTGGCGGGTGGTGGGCGGCTATGCGTATCAAGACGCCTTTGTGAGCAGCGCGACGACGGCGGCGGCTCGCGGGGCGAAGGTGGCGCTGGTTCCGCGTCATTCCTTCTCGTTGTGGAATAACTACCGCGTTGCTTCACGCTGGGGCGGCGGGCTCGGATTGATTCACCAGGCTTCGATGTTTGCGGGAATTGACAACACGGTGAAGCTGCCGTCGTTTGTTCGTGTGGATGCGGCCACGTACTTCACGCTGAGCGAGAATGTGCGGCTGCAGGTTAATGTTGAGAATCTGCTGGATCGGACTTACTTCCCGACGGCGCATTCGAATAACAACATTACGCCGGGTTATGCTCGGACTGCGCGAGTTGGGATGGTGGCTCGGTTTTAGGGTGTCGATGGGTGCTTCCCGGCAGAGGGGGCTGCGGCGTCATCTGCCGGGAACGCCCACTCTATACGCAGGTCGTCTATTGTGATGATCGGCGAGGCGCGACCCGTCAGCTGGTTGAGAAGAAGCGCAGGTCGTGACCGTGCTTCCGAGATCGGCTGCAACTTGAGGGTTGGGGAACGGAGATCAACTCCGGCGCTTCTCCGCTCAGAAAACTCACCCATCCGAATAGCTCCGCTGGCGAGCCGTGTCCGTGCTTCGCTGCTCGGCTGCGCCTTCCCGCTTCCAACAGAAACTGAGATGACGCGAGCTTCATCCGCGACCTCTCGCCAAAACGGCGTCCTCCTTGCCATCCGGCGGCCAGCGAATTCCCGTTCGCTCCAGCGTGAGCATGTGCTTGCCTTCTTCACTAGCCTCAGCGCCTTCGAGGTTTGAAGGAGGCGCGTTCAATTGGACCCGGCAGTCAGACCGATGGAAAGATGGAGAAGGTCACCAGAACGTGATTTCATCTGAAGAGCTTGAGCGTCTGCTACGGATATCGAGTCGTACCGGGTTGTATGG
Source organism: Bryobacteraceae bacterium (assembly GCA_035634155.1). Taxonomy (GTDB): domain Bacteria; phylum Acidobacteriota; class Terriglobia; order Bryobacterales; family Bryobacteraceae; genus DASQDN01. Next base: position 5,414 of record DASQDN010000401.1, read on the forward strand.
TGAACCGCGCCCGGAGAACTTTCCGAGCAGAATAGGTGTCGTAATCCGGTTTCGGCCGAGGCTCTGAAGACGCTGCATGCTTCAGCCGTACGGTAGGACTTCGACACTAAGGCCATGGTTCGCACGCGTCAGAACTGAGTCGCCGCTCAATTTCCAAGCTGCGCAGCACTCGGCGCGCCGGCGGCCTTAGGATGGAGACGATATGGAAGACCAACTGCCGTGTCTTGAGCTGCTTGAGGCGACGCCCGCGATATTGCGCGGGCTGATGTCGGAAATTTCGGATGAGGACGTGCGGTGGAAACCCGGGCCTGACCGCTTTTCCATCGCGGAGGTGCTGGCGCATTTATCGCATTCCGAGGGTCATTGTTATCGGGCGCGGGTGGATCGGTTTATGGCCGAAGACATGCCCGAGTTCGAGTCGGACGATGCGCAGATGTACCTGCATTTATACGAGAATGCCGATCCGGAAGAGGACTTCGGGCATTTCGAGGAACAAAGGGAGACCAATGTTGAAATGCTACGCGGCTTACCGGTAAGTGCGGGCTCGCGCAAAGCGCGGCACCAAGTGGCCGGCGAGATTACGCTCGCGCAGATGCTGCACGAGTGGGCGCTGCACGATATCGGTCACGTGCGCCAAATTGCGGAGTTGGTGCGGGCTCGGAAGTACTTGCCGGGCGCAGGCGCGTTGGGGGAGTTTTATCAACTGAAGCCTTAAGGGCAGGGCGATTTGTTGCTAGTTTTGCGATAATTTGCATTGGCTGTGGGCGTGTAATCTGGAGGCGATATTGCTGAAGCGAATAATCGTGGCCGGCGCTTGGATGTTGACTGCGGCGTTTGCGCAGGTCGGCGGACAACCTCGCGGTCCTGCGATGACGACGCCGGTCGGCACGGGCACGATTAGCGGGAAGGTACTTGCGGCCGAAGGTGGACCCGTCCGGAAGGCCGCGGTGTTTTTGCTATGGAATGGAACGCCTCGGAGCACGGCGACGGCGATCACCGATGGGGCGGGGCAGTTTCGATTCGATGCGCTGCCGCCTGGCGATTACGATTTGCGTTCGTCCAGAGAGGGATTTGGATCGGCCGTTTTTGGAGCGACGGAAGGGAGTCTGATCGGCAAGCCGATCCGGCTGGCCAGTGGCGAGCAGCGTTCCGGCATTGTACTTACGCTGGTACGGGCTGCGAGCATCGCTGGTGTGGTGCGCGATGTGGATGGTGAACCTTTACCGGGCGCCGAT
>DASQDN010000402.1:0-7632 GCA_035634155.1 Bryobacteraceae bacterium
CCGCGGAGATCGTGTCGAAAGCCGGCGCGCGCGTGATTCGAGGCGGCGCATTCAAGCCGCGAAGCTCGCCGTACAGCTTTCAGGGCTTGGGCGAGCAGGGGCTTCGGCTCATCCGGCAGGCCGCGGACCGGCACAATCTGCTGGTAGTGTCCGAGGTGATGGACCAGACGCAGATTCCCGTGATGCTCGACTACGTCGACATCTTTCAAGTAGGCGCCCGCAACATGCAGAACTTCACGCTGCTGCGCGAGCTGGGCAAAATCAACAAACCCGTGCTGCTCAAGCGCGGAATCGCAGCCACCATCGAAGAACTTCTGCTTTCCGCGGAATACCTGCTTTCGGGCGGAAATTACGACGTAATTCTTTGCGAACGCGGTATCCGAACGTTTGAAACCTACACTCGAAATACCATGGATATTTCCGCAATTCCAATGGTGAAGAAACTCTCTCACTTGCCCATCGTTGCCGATCCATCCCACGGCACCGGGCGGCGTGACCATGTACTGCCGATGGCGCGAGCCGCGGTCGCGGCGGGCGCCGACGGCCTATTGGTGGAAGTGCATCACGATCCCGACAAGGCGCTTTCCGATGGCGCTCAGTCCCTGCGGCCGGGACAATTCGAAGATTTAATGGGTCAGCTCCGCATCATTGCTTCGGCTGTCGGCCGGAATATATAACCGGTAAATCGCTCGCATATGGAATCTGTCGCAATCATAGGCGTAGGCTTGATCGGCGGATCGATGGGCCTCGCCTTACGGGCCGCCGGATTCAACGGCCGCATCGTGGGAGTGAGTTCGCCAGGTACCATCGAGCAGGCCGTAGCGCTTGGCGCTATTGATGCCGGCGTCACACTCGAGCAAGCGGCTGGTGAGTGTGACTTGCTCTACCTGGCGCAGCCGATTTCAGCGATCCTCAAAACTCTTGACCATCTGGGTACTATTACTCGCAAAGACGCATTAATCACCGACGCCGGAAGTACTAAGGTGAAAATTGTTGGTCAGGCCCGTAGAGTAATTCAACAGTCTCAGTTCCTCGGCGGACATCCCATGGCAGGCAAAGAGAGTCGTGGCGTCGGGGCTGCGTCAGCGGATTTGTTTCGCGGACGACCCTACGTGCTTACCCCACTCGAGGCACAGCATCTACGTACACCTGCCGCGGGTGTCTTCATCGAATGGCTCAAGCGTTGTGGAACGAACATTGTAACCGTAACCCCTGAGCAGCACGACCGTGCGGTGGCGTTCATATCCCACCTCCCTCAAATGGCATCGACCGCGCTCGCCGCATGTTTGTCGACACCCACCGATGATGTTGACGCGTTGGAGCTTGCGGGTCCCGGAATCACCGACATGTCACGCCTGGCTCTGAGTTCGTACGAGATCTGGCAGGACATCTTAGCGACCAATAGTGAAAACATCGAACACGCGTTATCCGTGTATATTGACAAACTTACAGAAGTGCGGGATAATTTGCAGACCCTGAGCCTTGGTCCTGTCTTCGCCTCCGCTGCCCGCGTTGCGTCTCGTATTCGGCAGCATAGCCCAAAAAAAGGCCGGGTATAGAGGATAAAACCTTGCGACTGAACGCTCTTGCAAATGCCATCCGGGAAGACTTGTTGTCGTCCGACGGTGTCAAGAAGGTGGTACTGAACCGCCGAGCCGCGGCTGTGTTCTCGGTCGGCACGCCGGCGAATCATGTGTTCTTCCTCGAAGCTGGATTGATCAAGGTCGAACGTATGACGGAGGCCAACAAAGAGATCCTCTTGTCGGTCGTCGCGCCGGGTGAAATCTTCGGCGAACAAGCGCTCACCGGTGAGGGCGCGTTCAGCGTGTCTGCCAAGGTGCTCGAGTCCGGAGTTGCATACTCCATTCCAACCGACACGTTTCAGCGGTTCTGCGAGCGCCGTCCCGAAGTTTGGCGGCTGTTGATGCAGCACCTGCTCCTGCGTAAAGACGAGCTCGAACGCAAGATCGAACACCTCTGCCACAGCGACGTGAAAGAACGGCTGGTCTATTACCTGGAGGAGCTCGCGCGCCTGAATCCGGGGCATGATCCCAGCGGCAGCGTTATCCACATCTCGCAGAATGAGCTCGCGAGCCTTGTTGGCGCAACGCGCGAAACCACCTCGACCACATTGAACGCTCTCGCGCGCCAGGGGCTGATTGCCTTGGGTCATCGTCTGGTAATGATCCCGTCCCTCGACATGTTGCGCGAATCGGTTTCCGGCGCTGCCCGCCGCACCACCGCGGCAGCGACCGCGCAACAGGTGTGATTGCAACGCACACCCTGCGAACCTGTTACACGTAGTTGAATCAATAGCTTACCTATTGGCGCCCTCATTGCACTAGCAGTTGTGCAATGAGGGTTTTGCTTTTAGCGGCACTGTTTGCCATCCCCGGTTTAGGCCAAGTTCCTGAGGAGCCGGGGAACGTCAACTCCAAGTACATCGTCGAAGCCGTAGTGGTGCTCCCCGAGTCCGCCGGCAAGCGTCTGGGTAGCGGAATCCAATCCGATATCGACGCCATGGTCGGCCAGAAGTTCGACCCTGCCGCCGCCGATCGGCTGCGCACCCGCATCGGCGAACAACTGCACCGCAAGGTGGAGAAGAGTCTGGAGCGCGGTGACAAACCCGACCACGTGAAGGTTGTCTACTCGGCCCCTCGGGTCTTCGATGTCGATGCCGACGTCAACAAGCTTGCTTATCATTCCAAGCACGGATGGACCGGAGGCCTGCAGGCGCCGTTTGAGGCCGGTCCCCTGACGCTGCGAGTCGGCGTGCAAAGCGACCTCGATACGTTACTGGAGCGCTATGCGGGATATACGCTTGGTGTCTCGGTTGACGCAGGGGAGCGCGTTCGTGCGCGCGTCGATTTCGGCAGCTTCCACAATCAATGGAATGCCACCACCCTGCGGGCGCTTGAGACGCGCCCAGACCTGCCAGGCATTTACCGCGAGCGGTATATCGTCTCGCCCAATGTTGCCATCGCCTTGACACGCGCTCTGGTACTTACGGCAGGCGTCGACATTCAGCAGTTCCAAACTCAGTTTCCGGCCGCCAGGTTTGAAGCTTCCAACGCACTGACGACCACTCTGCGATATCGCAGGCGTTGGTCTTCGAATGCTTCCCGGCAGGAGGTAGACGCAGGATATGGCCTGCGGGCGGCCACCAAATCACTCGACAGCGACTACGCGTATGCGCGTCACGCCGTCGCAGCCGAGTACAACGCCGAAGTAGGTCACAGCACGGTTTCGGTCGAGTTCCGGGCCGGCCGCCTGGGAGGTACGGCCCCGCTGTTCGACCGCTACACCCTGGGCGACTCCCGCACTCTGCGCGGTTGGAGCAAGTTCGACGTCGCGCCTGTCGGCGGCACGCGCGTGGCGTACGGATCTCTTGAATACTGGTACCGTTGGCTCGGCTTGTTCTATGACACCGGCGCAGTCTGGGATTCAAAGGAGGATCGTGGGGTTAAGCATTCGGCGGGCGTTGCCGTCGGCGGTTCAGAGGGGATGTTCCTCGCGATTGCGTTCCCGATACGTTCAGGTTCGGTGACGCCGATGTTTATCCTGGGAATGAACTACTGAAATCCGAGCGTTATTCAAGCAGGAAGATCCGTATGGCTTCTTGAGACCAGCCACAATGACGGCGCGCTTTTTACAGTTGCTTTCGGTCGCAGTGTCCGCCGCATGCCTCGGCGTGTTAGCGCAGGACCTCGCGCTTCGGCGGAGCGGCGACCAGTTGCGTGTATCGGCGCCGCGCCTGCATTTTCTCACCGGCAAGCCCCTGGAGCGCATGCGCAACGGCGCATCGGTCACCTATGACATGCAAATGACCGTCTTTGCTGCCGATCGTCAGGCGATCCTGCGCCGCGGGTTTGAGCGCTTCGTTGTCAGCTACGATTTGTGGGAGGAGAAGTTTTCCGTGAGTCGCGTTCGTACCGCTCGCGCGTCGGCATCTCACCTGACTGCCGAAGCTGCCGAAGCGTGGTGTTTGGACCATATCAGCATTCCAGCGGCTGACCTTGCGACCGACCGGGCCGTGTATGTCCGCCTCGATGTTCGCGCTCTTGAGGAGCGTGATCGACGCCGTTTTGAGGAAGAGGATGGGATCAGCCTCGGAAGACTCATCGAGCTCTTTAGCCGCGCGGGAACTCCTGCTCCGGGCACGTCCTGGCGAGCCGAATCCGGCCCCATTCAACTCCAGAACGTGAAGCCGTGAATCGCCTGCGCCACAGGCTGCTGCTCGTTTTTCTCGCTGCTACACTTGCGCCGCTGGCCGCCACCCTGTGGATTACTGCCGACTTGCTCGATAGGTCGTTGTCGCTGGCCACCACCAATGAAGTCGATGAGCTGTCGCGATCGCTGCAAGCTACCGGACGCGCCCTGTTCACGGCCAATCGGGACGCGCTGGCATTGCAAGCTGACAAAGCTGTGCCCAAGGTGTTTCATCAACCTGCGTCCGCATGGCCGGATGAAGTGAGGGAGTTTTATCAATCGGGAGAAGCCGAGCGCTTCCAGCTCGCGGGCGAAGCCCAGAATCGTATGGACTATCTGGTCCGCCGCGGATCCGATGTGCACCTGTATTCGCGAGCCATCGGTGGCCCCGGCATGAAGCTTTTAGCCGACGAGTACGCCAAGTCCCGGCGGCTTGTCGAGCAGGCCCGCTCGCGCAATCTCCGCCGAGGCTACTTCTGGACACTCGGTATTGCGGCTGCCGCCATATGGGCGGTGTGTCTTCTCGCCGTCTTCCTCGTAACCACTCACATCACGAAGCCGCTGGAGCAGCTCACGGCAGGTTTAGCGGAACTGGCGGCCGGCAACCTCGACGCCCGATTGACACCTCGCGGTCACGATGAGATCTCCAGCGCGATGGCAGCCTTCAACCATACCGCCGAACAATTGCGCGCAGGACAGGAGCGGCTGGTTCATGTGACACGCTTGACCAGCTGGCAGACGCTCGCTCGCAAGATGGCGCATGAGGTGAAGAACTCGCTCACTCCCATTCGACTCACCGTCGAAGAGATCCTGGCGCGGCGGGGCGAGCGCGACGATCGCTTCCTTGAGCAAGCTTCGCAGATCGTGGTCGATGAAGTGGTCACCCTCGAAAAACGCGTCCGTGCCTTCTCGCAGTTTGCGTCCGAGCCGCCCGTTCAGTTGGAGACCGTGGACATCAACGCGCTGGTGGATGAGCGCATCTGCTTTCTCAAAACCGCGCATCCCGAGGTCTGCTACAAGCTGCAACTCGACTCGAAAGCGCCTGCCATCGCCGATCAGGACCTCATCAAAGGCGTGCTGACCAACTTGCTGGAGAACGCTGCCGATGCCGCTGGCCCAGGTGGATCGGTGCTTGGCCGCACCTTTACGGAGAATGGCCACGTCGCCATTGAAGTGCATGATTCAGGACCGGGCTTGAGCCCGCAGGTCCGGCGGACCCTGTTTGAGCCCACCATCTCGTTCAAGAAGGCAGGCATGGGCTTGGGGCTGTCGATTGCCCGCAAGAGCGCCGTCTTGTCGGGCGGCGATATCGAACCGATCGAAGGAGAACTCGGCGGAGCGGCTTTTCGCGTTACGCTGCCGCGCGCTGGAGACGCATGAAACGCATCCTGATCGTTGATGATGAGCCGAACATCGGCCGATCGCTGCAGATGATCCTGGAGCGTGAGGGGTACGCCATCACAATCTGCCACAACGCAAACCAGTTTCGTGCTTCGACGGCGCGAGCCGACGCGTATCTGCTCGACGTGAAGCTTCCCGATGGAAACGGCATCGACCTCTTGCGGGAGACTCGCGCGCGTGGGATTACTGCGCCCGTGGTGATGATCTCGGGCCACGGCACCATTGCCGATGCGGTCGAAGCGACGCGAGCCGGCGCGTACGATTTCCTGGAGAAGCCGCTGGCGCGCGAAAAGGTCCTGCTGACGTTGAAGAACGCGCTGGAACAATCGACCTTGCGTGAAGAGAACGAGCGCCTGCGCGAGATGGTGGGCAGCGGCCCGCGCATGATTGGTGACAGCCCCGCTTGGCGTCGCGTCGTCGACCAAGCCGGCATGGCCGCGCGCTCGGATGCGCGCGTGCTGCTGATTGGCGAGTCCGGCACCGGCAAGGAACTGCTAGCAGCCCACGTCCATGGCGAGAGTCCGTTCCGCTCGGGTCCATTCGTCAAGGTGAACTGCGCCGCGATTCCCACCGAGCTCATCGAGAGCGAATTGTTCGGACATGAGAAAGGCGCCTACACAGGCGCCGGCAATGCTCGCCGAGGCAAGTTCGAACTCGCCGACGGCGGCACTCTGTTCCTCAATGAAGTCGGAGATCTACATGCCGGATCCCAAGCCAAGCTTCTGCGCGTCCTGCAGGAAGGCGAGTTTCATCGGGTCGGCGGCGAGCAATCCGTGAGCGTCAGCGTGCGCGTCGTAGCCGCTACCAATCGCGACCTGACCGAGATGATCGTCCAAGGCAAGTTCCGCGAAGATCTCTATTACCGGCTGTGCGTTGTGCCGATCCGAGTCCCTTCGCTGCGCGAGCGCCCGCAGGACATCCCCGAACTGGTCGAGTACTTCCTTTCCGAGTTCTGCGCCCGGAACAATTTCCGCAAACGGCCAATGGACGCCGCGGTGGTTCCAATGCTGCAGGCCTACCCCTGGCCCGGCAACGCGCGCGAACTTCGCAACGTGGTCGAGCGCATGGCGATCCTCAGCACAGGCGACACCATCGCGGCCGATGCGATCCCGAGCGAGATCCGCCACTACAAAGAAAGCGGTCCCAGATCCACCGTGCAGGAGGCTCGTGAGTCGGCCGAGCGCGATCACATCCAAAAGGCGCTCGACGCCGCCAATTGGAATGTGTCAAGTGCTGCCCGCGCGCTCGGCATGGAACGAACCAATCTTCACAAGCGGATTCGAGCGCTTGGGGTTTCGCGCGATCGCTAGCGCCGCGTGCGCGCTCCTGTAAAAGCGCGACCGTACTGAACGGGAGCGATAACCTGCTCATCCAACGCCTGCGCCGCGATCACGGGCCAATACGGGTTGCGAAGGAACTCGCGCGCGAGCAGGACGATGTCGGCCGCTCCAGATTGAATGAGCTCCTCGGCTTGATGAGGGTCGGTGATCATCCCGACGGCCGCGGTACGAATGCCTGCTTCGCGCCGAACCTTTTCGGCGAACGGCGCCTGATAGCCCGGCCCGACAGGGATAACGGCCGTCGCGGCGTTCCCGCCTGACGAGCAGTCCACCAAGTCGACACCCCAATCGCCGAGGACCCGACCCAGCGCAACTGAGTCTTCCGCAGTCCATCCGCCCTCCACCCAATCGGTCGCGGATATCCGCACAAACAGCAGCAGTTCTTCCGGCCAGACGGTGCGGATCCCTTCCGCGATCTGCCTCAGCAAACGAGTCCGGTTCTCGAACGAACCGCCGAACTCGTCGGTGCGGTGATTTGAGAGCGGCGAAAGGAACTCGTTAATCAGATACCCGTGTGCGGCATGAATCTCCACAACCTGGAACCCCGCCGTAGCCGCCCTTCGCGCCGCCGCCACAAACGCCTCCACAATCCCCCCGATCTGGTCACGAGTTAGCTCGGTTGGGGCAGGAAAATTTGGGGCGAACGGGAGCGCGCTGGGCGCCACGGTTTCCCAGGCTCCGG
>DASQDN010000403.1:0-6553 GCA_035634155.1 Bryobacteraceae bacterium
CATTCCTCTGTTCATGAACTGAAACTGCCATACAGGAACATTGTGTTCCAATGCAGCGAATTGGCGCATTCCTCGGACGGCCCAATGGACGCGCAGCCGGACTCGGCGCTGTTTCAGGGCGCCGTTAGCCAGATCAATTACAAGTTCAACTTCGACAATTTTGTCGTCGGGCCCTGCAATCAGTTCGCCCACGCTGCGGCAAAAGCAGTAGCAACCACGCCCGCTCGGTCGTACAATCCGCTTTTCATCTACGGCGGCGTGGGAATGGGCAAGACTCACCTGATGCACGCGATGGGCAGGTCGCTGGTGGAAAACTTCGCCGGCATGCGAATCGTGTACACCACAAGCGAGCGGTTCATGAACCAGATGATCAACTGCATCAAGCTGGACCGAATGCCGCAGTTCCATCAGTACTTCCGCTCGGCCGATGTGCTGCTGATCGATGACATTCAGTTCCTCGGCAACAAGGAACGGACTCAGGAAGAGTTTTTCTATACGTTCAACGAGCTGTACGAGCACCAGAAGCAGATCGTCATCTCCAGCGACACACCGCCTAAAAACACTCCTGGCTTGGTGGAGCGCTTGCGCTCCCGGTTCGAGTGGGGCCTGATGGTGGACGTTCAACCTCCGGATCTCGAAACGAAAATGGCGATCCTGGACAAGAAGGCCGAGCAGGAAGGCATCTCGCTTCCAGAAGACGTTCGGATCTTCATCGCTACCAAGACCAAATCGAACGTTCGCGAACTGGAAGGCGCGCTGGTCAAGCTGATCGCCTATTCGTCGGTCACTGGTACTCCGATCAACCTGACGATGGCTCAGCAGATCCTGAAGCACATTGTCAGCGGGCAGGAGCGGAAAGTGACCATCGACGCCGTGATCCGAACTGTGGCCGAGCGTTTTTCGCTGCTTCCAAGCCAGCTCAAACAGAAGTCGAATTCACGTCAGATCGCGTATCCCCGGCAAGTGGCGATGTATCTGGCGAAGGAGCTGACTCAGGCCTCTTTGCCGGAGATCGGCCGGCAGTTTGGCGGCAAGCACCACACTACCGTCCTCCATTCGATCAGCAAGATCGAACAACTCCGCCATACTGACGCGGATTTGAACAGGATGGTCCACAGCATAATCGACTCATTCCATTAGTCTGGTGGAGTTTTCCACAGGCTGGGGCGGCGGCGCTTCGCTTCGCCTGTGGATGGGAGGGGAGGGGCGCTATTTTCTCCACCGACGGCGACCGTTTCGTCCACAGCCTGTAGTTACGAAAAGCGTCTGTTTTTGCTATAATTTAGAGTGTTATCAACATTTCCACAGCCCCTACTAATACGGTTCTTTCAAGGTTATTAGATAGCTAACGGCAGGAACAGTAAAGCGGGACGGAAAACGACGAGGAGCACGCGAGCGTGGAGTTTACCATCAGCAAGTCGGAACTGGTCAGAGAACTCAACCTCTCCCAAGGCGTGGTCGAACGTAAGACCACCATCCCAATTCTTTCCAACGTGCTCTTTGAGACGGACGGGGACCGCATCGTACTCACCGCGACTGACCTGGAGTTGGGAATCCGCTGTAGTTGCCCGGCAAAGGTTTCCAAGCAGGGAGCGGGCACTATCCCTGCCAAGAAACTTCTCGATTACGTCCGGCTATTGCCCGATTCCGAGATTCAGCTCAAGTTCGGTGATAACCATTGGGCGAACCTGGTCTGCGGCCGGTCGCGCACTCGCATCCCTGGCATGTCGCGGGAAAGCTTCCCTGAGTTGCCGCAGATGCCCGAGTTGCTCGCTGAGATCCCAATCAGCACCTTGGCCGCGATGGTTCAACGCACGATCTTTGCGATTTCGGCGGAGGAGTCGCGCTTTACTTTGAACGGCGCATTGCTGTTGTTGAAGAGCGATGGCCTCACGATGGTCGCGACTGACGGTCACCGCTTGTCGCTGGTTGAGTCCGATGTGCCTTTGCCGTCGCTTGGAGCGCCCTACAAGGCGCTACTGCCCAGGAAGGCGATGCAGGAGTTGGTCAAGCTGTCAGGAGATGCTGAAGACGGCGCTGTGCTTCGCTTTGCCGGCGACGACAATCATCTGTTCTTCCAGATCGGCGAGCGCTTGTTGATCTCGCGCCGTCTGACCGGCAATTTCCCCGACTACGATCGTGTTCTGCCGAAGGATCACCCCAATGTCGTGACACTCGGCCGTGACGGTCTTCGGTCCGCTATCGAGCGTGTCGCGCAGTTTGCCGACGAGCGTTCGCGTGCCATCCGCTTGCACATGGGTGGCGGTGAATTGAAGGTCCACTCCTCGGCTTCGGAAACAGGCGAGAGCGAGGAAACCCTTGGCGCGGAATATTCGGGTCCCGAGACCGACATTGGATTCAATGCGCAGTATATGCTCGATTTCCTTCGTTCCTCCGCGGAAGAGAACGTCTCGTTCCACTTCCGGGATGCCCAGAGCGCGGGCGAACTGCGTCCTTCCGGCGGAGACGGCGCAAGCCGCCATCGGTACGTGATTATGCCGATGCGGATCTGATCTTCATCAGCGCGATCGGACAGGTAAGGTGTTTCAAGAAACTTATGGCAAGTAAAGATATGGCCGCTGCCGGCGTATACGATTCGAGCAGTATCAAGGTGCTGGAAGGACTTGAGGCCGTCCGGCTTCGTCCGGCCATGTACATCGGCTCCACCGGTGTGCAAGGATTGCACCACCTGGTCTATGAAGTGGTCGACAATTCCGTTGACGAGGCGTTGGCCGGCCACGCAACCCACATTGAAGTTACTATTCACATCGACAATTCCATCACCGTCGTGGACGACGGACGCGGGATCCCCGTGGATATGCACGAAGAAGGAATCTCGGCCGCGGAAGTGGTGCTAACCAAACTCCACGCCGGTGGCAAGTTCGATTCCAACAGTTACAAGGTGTCGGGCGGTCTTCACGGCGTAGGCGTAAGCTGCGTAAACGCTTTGAGCGAGTTTCTGCGGCTTGAGATCTGGCGCGAGAAGGCGACGTGGGAGCAGGAGTACGCTCGGGGGGTCCCAAAGGCGCCTCTGCAGCGTACCGGTAAGGCCAACAAGACGGGCACGAAGATCACATTCCGCCCTGACTTCACCATCATGGATCCGGGGGCATTCAACTTCGACACGCTGGCACAGCGCCTGCGTGAACTCGCGTTCCTGAACAAAGGCCTGAAGATCACGCTGACCGATGAACGTGAAGACCCGGTCAAGGAAACCCCGTTCCACTACGAGGGTGGTATCGCCGAGTTCATCAAGCACCTGAATCGCGGCAAGAACGTGCTGCACGAAAAGCCGATTCACTTTGAAGCCGACCGCGACATGCCCAACGGCGGCAGGCTCACCATGGAAGTGGCGCTGCAGTACAACGACAGCTATTCCGAGACCCTCTTCAGCTTCGCCAATAACATCAACACGGTGGATGGCGGCACGCACATGACCGGGTTCCGCACTGCCTTGACGCGCACTATCAACTTTGCCGGTCAGCAGGGCGGGCTCTTCAAGGACGTAAAGGAAAACCTGAGCGGAGACGACGTGCGCGAAGGTCTCACGGCTGTGATCAGCGTAAAGCTGCCTCAGCCGCAGTTCGAAGGGCAGACCAAAGGCAAGCTGAATAGTGACATCGCGGGCTTTGTCACCTCTTTCGTCAACGACAAGCTGCAGGAGTTCTTCGATAAGAATCCAGCGGTGATGAAGCGGATCGTGGGCAAAGCAATCGAAGCGGCCCGCGCGCGTGAGGCGGCCCGAAAGGCGCGCGATCTTACCCGCCGCAAAGGCGCGTTAGATTCCGGCGGCCTGCCTGGCAAACTTGCCGATTGCCAGGAGAAGGATCCCGAACGTTGCGAGGTGTACCTGGTCGAGGGCGAATCCGCAGGTGGTACCGCAAAGGGTGGTCGTGACCGTCGGTACCAGGCAATTCTGCCTCTGCGCGGCAAGATCTTGAACGTCGAAAAGGCGCGATATGACAAGATGCTCGGACATGAAGAAATCCGGGCCATGATCACCGCGATCGGAACCGGCATCGGCAAAGATGATTTCAACGTGGCGAAGCTTCGCTACAACAAAATTATCATCATGACGGACGCCGACGTCGACGGCTCGCATATCCGTACGCTTCTGTTGACCTTCTTCTTCCGGCATATGCAGGAGTTGATTACACGCGGCCACGTCTTCGTTGCCCAGCCCCCGCTGTATCGGATCAAGAAAGGCAAGAGCGAGAAATACATCAAGAACGATCAGGAGTTCACCGCCGAGATTCTCCGTCGCGCAATGGAGAACGTCTCGGTCGAGTATGGTTCCCCCGAGGTGACCAAGCTCGAAAAAGGCGAACTGCGCAGTTTCCTGATGAGCCTCGACGAGTTGCAAAGCGTATGGCGTCAGGCGGAACGTCGACTTCGCGATACTCGAGTGGTTGAGGTGCTCATCAATTCGCTCTACAAGATCGACACGAAGACCGATTTTGCCGAGCGCGAGAACCTGGAGCCGGTCTACGCCGCGTTGAAGGCCCTGAACCTTCCTGTCGAGATGAAGCGCGACGAGGAACACTCCATCTGGGAAGTTGCTTATCGAGATTCAACCAATGCCGAGCGAGTGATCGGCGCCGAGCTTGCCGTACAGCCGGAGTTTAAGAAGCTACGCGCGCTGGCTAAGCAGATCGCTCGACACAATCATCCGCCGTTCACGGTGGTAAACGACGGCGGTCGGGAAGTGCTGAACGGCTGGCGGGATCTGCTGGCGCACATCAAGGCCGAAGGCATGCGAGACGCCCAGGTGCAGCGTTACAAAGGCCTGGGTGAGATGAACGCCGAGCAGCTTTGGGACACCACAATGAATCCCGAAAAGCGCACGCTGCTTCAGGTACGACTTGAAGACTTGGTCGAGTGCGAAAGCATCTTCTCCACGCTGATGGGCGACGACGTCGAAAGCCGTCGCAAGTTCATTGAGACCAACGCCCTCGACGTTCGTAACCTGGATGTCTAAGAAACATTCGTTGCAAGACAAGCCCGGCGCGAGCCTCTCCACGGGAGGCCCTCCGGGCTTTAATATTTCATTGTGGGCACTACGACGCACATCCTGACGTTGGAAGACGCGATGGCCCTGCCGTCCGATGCTCTCGAAGAGGTCGTGAATGGGGCGGTTCGCAAGATGCCACCGCCCGATAAGGCTCATACACGGCTCCTGACCGTGCTCGCACGGAAGCTGCCGAAGCAACTCGAAGAGCTTCGGTACGAAGTAGTCACTACGGCATCAGGACTCGGCATTCGGCGCAGCCCCTCGATCGCGATTCGCAATCCGGACTTGGCCGTCTTTGAAACTGACGACCTAACCGCAAGGGTTCGCTGCATCAGTTGCTCGCAGACTATGGAAGCGCTCGAGCCGCCGAAGTCTGGTTGATAGATCCCAGAAGGCGGTCCGTCGATCAGTACCTGCTCAATGGTGAGGAGCTGAACGCCCGCGCGCCACGTACCGAAGGCCCCTTGACCTCGCCGGTGCTCGGTCTCACAATTTCGATCGACGAGCTGTGGCGAATTTCGAGACTGGACGGGAGCAGTACGTGCAGCAGCAAGACTGAAATTCAAACATATACGCGCTTCACTCGCGAGCTGATCCCGCAGAGCACGCTGTAGGAGATGGTGCCCGCCTGCCGAGCAATCTCCTGCGCATCAATAGTTAGTCCGCCTTCACTGCCCAAGATGGTGACAGCTTGACCGATCGTCACTTCGGGGCAGTGCGTCACATCCACGGTCGTCAGGTCCATCGACACAGCCCCGAGAATCGGTGCGTATTTGCCACACACAATGACGCGACCGCGATTCGACAACCTGTGCGGAATCCCGTCGGCATAACCAACCGCCAGCACCGCAATGCGCATTGGGCCTGGGGCGGCGAACATGCCTCCATAACCGACCTTAGCCGAGTGTGGAATCTCCTTCACCGTCAGGACCGCGGCCTTCCAGCACATCACCGGCTTTACCTTCAGGTTGCTCGCCGGTCCTGACCCTCGAACCGGCGAGATGTAGCCGTAGATCGCATGTCCGGGGCGAACCATGTTTCCCCAAGTGGCACGCCGTCGGTAAGCGATGCCGCCGGTGCTGGACAGGTGCACGTATGGCGCCTCGACGCCCGCCTCTCGCAAACCGTCGACAACACCTAGAAAGCACCGAGTCTGTTCGTCGGTCTGCTCCGTCGTAAAGTCCGCGACAGACGCAAAGTGCGTCATCAACCCTTCCATCGCAACGTACCGATAGCTTCGAAACGCTTGGAGGATCTCGACTGCCGTTGCGCGAGTGCCCAACCGGCACATCCCCGTATCGATCTTCAGGTGGAATGCGATCGGCTTTCCCTGTCGCAGTCCAAGTTCATTCAGATCGCGCAGGTCTTCTAACGCATGGATCACTGGGGTGAGGCCGTGCTCGCACATGGCGACACGGCCAACCGGTAAGAAGTCGGCCATGACCAGAATGCGCGTTTCAATTCCAGCTTGCCGCAGCGCGACACCTTCTTCAACGTTGCTGACCGCGAGCCAGTGAGCGCCTTCCTGCACCAGCACCCGCG
>DASQDN010000404.1:0-10029 GCA_035634155.1 Bryobacteraceae bacterium
TAAAGTCGTAGGGAGGTTGTGAGATGAGTGAAGTATCCCGTCGCAAGGTTCTAGGCATGCTCGGTGTGGCGGGTGTGCTGAGTGGAGTTAAGAAGGCGCAGGCGGTGTGCTCGACCATCCGCGAGGAGGGCCGATGGCGCAATCTCGATAACCAGGCGAATCCGGCATACCTTGATGTGAAGACGTTTGGGTGCGATGACACGGACAGCGGCGAGCAAACTCGCTACACGCTGCGGTGCTGGTCGCGACTATCGGATGGGAAGTTCTTCGGCCGGGAGCCGGTTAACGCGGTGTACCGGGTTTGGAACAACAAGCGCTGGCTGGTGGGCAAGGTTTACGTGGGCGGGTATCAGGACATTGTGTGGATGCGGGCCGTGGATCGCGGCGGGGAGAAGCATCTACATGTGCTGATCAAGCACAAGTCGCTCGATCGCAAGCCGGATGCGCAGTCCGAGTTCTGGTACAAGCGCGGATAATATTGTGAATTAATTGTGCGAGATGTCGCTCGGGATCACGCTTCCTTGTTCGAGGAGGAATGCGATGAATGCGATAGCGCCCAAGCGCGAACCGAAACCCGTAGAACGAGAGCCGCGCGGCACGAAGCTGCCTCGCGGCTATTTTGCTGCGCTGAATGGAGGATTCACCTACCGGGTGAAAGACGGCGACACCTGGGAGTCCGTGGCGCAGAAGTTCGTTGTCGGTGTGAAGGAGCTGATTTTCTTCAACTTCATGACCGATGAGCCGGATGAGGTGAACTGGTATCTACGGCGACATACCGGCTGCAATAAGGCGAGCCCGAGCGGCAATAACTGGATCTTCAGCAGCAGCGCGAGGCCGGGAATCATCTATATTCCGCCCGCCGAGCATGATGCTGTCGATGGGGACGATCACGAGATCTGCGTGTGGATTCCCAATGACGTCCGCAAGTTTCTGCTGCGTTTGAATACGATTGCGCAGGCGATGCAGGGGAACAAAGGGGCTCGTGTGAAGCGGCTGGCGCAGGTTATCCTGCGCGCGGGCTATCCCGCTTGCCGCGGCCTTTGGTATTACAACGACCTCGCGGTGATGCAGTATGTGTCGATGCATACGGGTAACGCGCAGCGTCGCGACATGACGAAAACCACCCGTGGAGCATATCCGTTCGACGGCGATTCGGGCACGCACGGGCCGTGGAAAATCTTTGCCATTAGCGATCTGTTGGATCAGTTTGCCTGCGATGCGTCGGATTCGGCGGCGTTGAAGGCGAAGCTCGAGTGGATCGATGCGGAGATGTACAAGGGTTGGTATCAGTTGTCACTGATCGATGCGCAGACGAGCCAGGGCGGAGGCAACGCTTATGGAGAGTTGGTCGGGCCGTTCATCAACCATGTGAGGCTGCTCTCAAAGGACAAGAGCCATCTGTATTGGGCGTTCGGTTGAGTATCGGTCAGGGCTGCAATGCGCGGTAGTGGACGCCGTCGGCGGTGTCTGTCCAAACGGCCCACGCCTGTTGCATCGGCGTGAGGCGCAGATTTGAGACGGCGGATTGCGGCGTGTCGTGGATCGAGCGCCAGTCGCGTCCAGGCATCCAGGCAAGGATCTGGTGATCGCCGGCTTGCACGGCTACTGCTGGATTGCCGCCGGCGAGTACCTTCCATTGCAGCGCCTGCCTGGTCGCCGGTTCGGGGAGGGCAGGCAACGTGGTGGTCTGCATTTCTTCGCCGGCACGAATGCGGACCAGGTGTGCGGGATCGGCGGGCGCTCCGGAGAAGACGGCGTGGATGATGGGGGCGGCTTCGACGCCCACAGGTTCGATGTCGAGTGCGACGAGGGGCTCCTCTCGACGAGCTAGTTCGCGTGCGGCTGTGGCATCGGCATCGGGGTTGACGAGTGCGGCCATAACGCGATTGCCGTCGGGCCACACGACGAGGAGCCGACGCGCGGGCGGATCGGACTGGGTCTTGAAGAAGCCAGCTCGGAGGGCAGCGGGGTTCGCGATACCGCCCGCGATGGGAAACGTTCTCACTCGTGGTTGTTCCCGGTTTCGGAGGGTGATGAGCGATAGGTCGGCGTTGCTTGCGGCGAGGAAGAGAATTGACTCGTCGTCGAACGTCCAGCCGGGGGAGACGAGTCGCGCGTTTGCGTTTAAAGCGGCGGGTTGCGATGCGAAGAGTTCGGTCGCGGCCCACACGTGCAGAAATGAGGCGCTGCCGTTCTCCGTCCACGCTATCCAGCGAGGTTCGGTTGCGCTTTCGCCATCGGTGGATAAGGCGACGCTGGTTGGGTCGCGCAGAGTGCGACGCGGATGGTATGGACCAACATCCGGCTTACCCATCTCGGATTCCCGCTGGTAGAGGACCGTGGCGCCGGCTGCATCCGCTTGGACGAACACAGCGCCGAGACTGACGCGATCGCCATTAGGCGCGACTTCGAGCATGCCGGTTTTCGGCGCGACGACTTCGAGCGCGATGGGGGCCGAACGGTAAACGGCGCCGTCCAGCGGGTAGATGACCGATACCTTATAACGTCCGGGTTTGAGCGAAGTCGTCATGAAGTCGGCCAGGTTCACGGGATATTCGAGCGATTGGCCGGCGCGGATAGGAGCAAGCTGGGGCGGTCGCGGCGGCGGCGGATTGGGCATTGTGCGCTGCTGATACAGCTCGCGGCTGACGTCGAAGGGCTCGCCCTTTTCCGGTTCGACGCGGAAGATGAAGGGCATGCTCGCTTCCTGGCTGTGCACGAAAGCGCCGCCGGCAGGCATGTTGTTCTTCAAGGTGACGACAAGCGGAATCGCGGCGCCGGATAGGAACTCGCGTCCACGGGACGTGAGGGTCACTTCGAGGGGAAAGTTGACTGGCGATCCCGGATTCATGCCTGTTCCTTTCGCGGGCGAAGGCTTTGGAGTTGGTGGGGGCGCCTGGCCCTGCTGCGCACAGGCAGCGAGGCTGCAGAGCACGAGAACAAGCGCGATTCGATCAATCCGGTAGGGCGCCATGCGCGAGCTCCTCCTTCCATTTTGAGGCAGCGGCCGTTATTCATGGCTTCCGCCGGGCGCATCGGGGACGGCGGCCCCTGCGACTTGCAGCTTCCAGCCTCGTACCTTGAGGAAGCACTTGCCGCACATGACGCGTTTGTCGCGCGCGGCGCTGTAGGTGGCCAGATGCGTGACGTAGGTCATGAGGCACGCGCGATCCCAGCCTTGGACGGTGGCGACGGTTTCGTTAATGCCCGCGAAATTGAAGTGGGTGTTTCCCTGATGATCATGCTGCGCGTTGTTGGCGCTGCCGGCGTTGGCGGCATGTTCCATGTAGCGGTTGTGCGCAAGTTCGTGGGCCCAGAGTTCGGCGTCGGCTTTGGTGTTAAGCGATACGCCGAGCGGGTTGCCGATGGAGGGCACGGGAATGCCTGTGTAGTAGGACGGCCCGGCCTTGGTGAGCTCGACGCGATTGCCTTGTGGAATCGGTGTGACCACCGCGGGCGCCTTGCGCGCGAGTTTCCCGCTGATGATTTTGGCGCAGCCTTTGTGCGTCTCGCCGACGTGAGAGCCTCCGGCGACGCTTACTTCATTCATGGTCACGTCCACTGCGCATTTATTGCACGTGTAGACCTCGGTGAAGAGGCCCGCGTCGCCGCCGGGGCGATGGAGTTTGCCGTCGCATGTACCGTCGTAGCAGGTAGCTCCCACAAAGGTTGTGCCGGTGGGGTCCGAGAAGTTGAAGGTCCAGCCGCACTTGTTGCAAACGTACTTGATACGGGTCACCTGGTCGGCATTCCAAGTGCCTCCGCAGCCGCCGCCATTATGAAGGAAGCCGTGGAACGAGCCGCCCACGGCCGCCTCTGCCCAGGCTCCTTTGTGGCCGTTGGTGCAGGTGTAGTGGCCCTTCATATCGAGAACGCGCTTGAGTCTTCCGCCGCACGCCGAGGGGCACTTCTCCTTCACCATGCTGTCGCCGGTGGCGTTCTTTTCGACGTACCAGAACTTGACGGCGCAGTTCTGGCACTCATACTGCTGCACGAAGAAATCGTCGCCGGCCTGGAACTCGACTACGATGTGTCCGCGCATCTTGCCAGTCTTCGCTTCTACGTCCTTCACCCAGGCGAGTCCGTAGAGATTGGAGAGGCTATAGAAGTAAGACGAGAAGAGCTTGTAGAACTTGTCCACGGCATCATCGCGATTGGAATTCGGGTTTGAGGCTTCGAAGATGCCGAAATGCTCCGCGCCGTACCAAGGCCAAAGGCGCTGCGGGTGAAGGGCGATGTTCGAGTTCTTGGCGCGCTCCTTGTCACCGGCCGATGCGGAGCCCGTGGTGTTGACGGCTTCCTTCACGAGGTCGCGGAAAGCGGAGTTGTTACTGAAGTAGTGCGTGACTGCTTGTGAGATCGCGGCGTCGTTCTTCTCGTAGACCAGGTGCAGGTATGCCGCGTCGAAATGTTTCCTAAGGCCGGCATTGTGTGTGCCCCAGGAGTTGTTCGGTCCCCAAGAGATGTAGCCTCGCAGCGATCCTTTACGCCAGGTGCGAATGGCCGAGCTTTGCACTTGAGGCAGCAGGGCGTAGCGTTTCTCGAGTGTGGCGAGGTTCGCAAACTTGTAATCGCCCACGGGCTTGAAGCGCATCTGAGCGCGCAGGCGCATGCCATCGCCGCCGATGGTGGAGGGACGGAAGTACACGCCCGCCGCGCCAAAACGTTTCGGAAAGATTTTGTCGTCGGCCTGACCGACGTTGTCGTGGATGATGGTGGAGATAGTTTCGAAGGCCGCATCGGGTTCGGCTCGCCAGGGCTTGAGGCTTTCGGCCTGCTGTGCGTAGGCGACTTTGTAGTAGTCGGCTGTGGCGGCCGGACGGATTCCGCCGCAATTGGCGGGGCAGTTGGAATAAATGGATGTCTTGGAAACGTCCTTGCGCGCGTGGCCGGCGGATTTCTTCTGATTGCGCGCAAACTCGATGGCGAGTTTTGGACGGCTGACGTCCTTGTGATACATTCCCGCGTCGACTATAGCTTCGACACACGGGTCGGCGTCGATTTCGTCGAAGGACCAATCGATGCGCAGCGGTCCGATCGCTTTCGCCATGTCGTTGAGGTCGTGGTTGGATGGAGCGGCGACGATGTCCGTGAGTTGCTGGCCTTTGCTGAGGAGTACGGGGGTGACGGAGATAGGAACCCAGGGACGGGGAATCCAAGTGGCCTTGCCGTCGATAACGGCGTCGCCGCTGGTATAGGTGAGCGCATAGTTGCCCATACCTGCAGGGTCATTGATGAGCTTGGTGCGGGTGGCAGTTCCCTTCGGTCCTGCGTTGATCATCCAGTCTGCGTCGGTGTAGTAGTGCCGGTCGTCAACCCAGACGATGATCTCCTTGCTTGCGTCGTTCAGGCGATTGCTGGCGGATGTGCCGGAGAGGGTGAAGTCGGCTCGACTGGCGGTTGGATCGCCCCACCACGGACGGTGCCGCACGCCTTGCGCTTCGAGGTCTTCGATCGCGTCGAGCACGTCGGCTCCTTCGGAGGTGTCGAGGGCGAAACGCTTCTCAGGGTCCGATGCTTTGGCTTTGCGCTTCGGAAGAGAACGCTTGAACTCCAGCAGGCCCGATTGATACGCGGCTGCTACGGGGTTCTCGACGGGACCGGGATGGAAGCCGGTGCGCGCGAGCTGATGTCGTATCCAAAGCGCGCCATCGCCACGTGCGATCGGATCTTTTACGGCGAGCAGATCGCGGTCGCTGCGAAAGGCGAAGGATGGCTTGTCGGTGGTTGCGACGTAGGGGTTCAGCGAGAGGACGTGCGTCTGCGGGTGCACGTAGATGCGCACTTCGGTCGACATGGCCGCTAGCGCGAGTCCCTTGGGTTCGTTGACTCCGGTGTGGACCTGAATCTGAACTCGATACGGCATGTCGGCCGCGATCGCTTTGGTTGTACCGGCGCTGTTGTTCTTGGTGTGCGGAGAATAGGCTCCGTTCCAGGCGATCTCGTGAAAGTCGGCGTCTTTCTGACCGAGGTGCGCGAGGCTGATGGGCTCGCGGTACACGATATCGAAGTTTCGGTCGTAGACCAGCAGCGTGCCGCCGCCGTTGGTGGATGCGATGCGGCCGGTTTTGCGGATGGCGAACCGGATCTTGAGCGAATCGGCTACGGCGTTGCCGGAGTTGTCGAATTGCGGCCAGAAAGCGTCTAGGTCAATGCGCGCCGTTTTGTCGGCGTCGTCTTTGGAATAGCGGACGACGGCCGTATAAGGCGAGAAAGCCGCATTCAGGACGCGATCGCCGCCGCCGGGGTTCTTCTTGCCGAGCGCGCCGGCGGTTGCTGTGACTTTGCCCTTCCATTCTTTGATGCTCGTGCCCTTGGCGCGCTCGGGGGCCGAGGCTTGTTCGGTGTTCTCGTAGAGCTTGGTTTCTTTCAGGTCGGCGGCGTTGTTGAATTTGACGAAGCCGTCGTTCCAATCGCCCGCGGTGCAGTAGTTGCTGCCGTAGACATCGAGCTGCACCTTTTCGGCATTCTTCTTCAGGCCTTCGAGCGAGTAGTTGAGCGCGCAGTCCTCCTTGCCAGGAATGAACCAGCGGCTCAGCGTGTCAATCGTGACGGCGACGGGCGGGTCCGGCTGCTTCTTCACCTTGATGGTGTGAGTCTTGTCGAGGTCAAGCGACGCGTCTTTCTTCCAACGCGTGGGCAGGAGGATTTCGCGATCGGCGTTGGCGTGCGGTTTCAGGACTGTCTTGCCGGGATCGGCATCCGACTTCTCCCACCCAATGAATTCGAACAGGAGGCGGTTCACTTCGACGGGGTTGTCCGTTCCCCAGTTGTATAGCGCGATGGCGTTCCAGTCGGGGAGTCCTTTTTCTTTCGCGAGGTCATTCAGCGTCTTGCCGCTGGCGACTTTCGTTTTGGTTGCGTCTTCGTTTTTGACCAGGACTGGATGCATGGCGTTGTGGCGTTCGCGCGTTAGGCGGTGGTGAGTGAGCGGAATTCAAGGACGAGGTTGTGATCCCCGAGCTTCACTTCGAACTTGCCGTCCTTCTCGGTTTCAAGTTCGACCTTTCCGTTGGCGTCGGTGGTGATTTCCTGTTCCGGCTGACCGGTCTGCTTTACTTTGAGCTTTACGCTTTCGATTTTGGCGCCTGTGGGCTCCTCTTCGACGACAAACGTGATGACGGAGAATTGTTTCCCGGTGACTGTCACGTCAATGGGGTTTTCATTCACGGCGTTGGAAGAGATGCGGAGCTTCCCGTTTTTCTGACCGTAGGACGTGGGTTGAAACTTCACTTTTACGGTGGTGGTGGCGCCGGGGGCTAGAGTGGCTGCGAATCCACCGGGATTATCGATCTTGAACTGATCGCCGGTGAGGGTCACTTTGATGCTGGCGAGATCCTTGGTTCCGATGCTGGTAATGATGAGGTCGTGCACCGGCGGCGTGGAGCCTTTGCGGATGCGGCCGAAGTCATGAGCTCGCCAGTTGACGGAGATTTCCGGCTGCGTCTTCTTGCAGTTGAGAAGGGCCGGATTCTTAGGGACGCATTGCGCGTTAGCCTTGGCGGCGTTCCATTTTGCCTGACCGGGATTCATGTGGTCTCGGCGCTCTCTTCAGCGTCGGCCCATAGGTGTTTTTCGGCCGCACTCAGCAGGTCCTGAATTCTATGCGATGCGGGTTCGCTGCTGTTCAGGATGTCGGCGACCCAGGAATGGGCGGCGTCGTCATCGAAGCGAGGCCCGAGCACGGTCATCAGGTTGAGCCATTGCGCGACGTGTGGTCCTTCGGTGAAGCCCCGGGTTCTAGCGCGGGCCATGCCGTCGCGGATGAACTGTCGGTGACGGTCGTCGGGGTAGCTTTCCCGCAGTTCGGGGAAGTGGTCGTCCAGGTGCTTTTCGAGCCAGCGTTCGAGCGTAGCCTGCTCCAGCGCCGCATATTGAGCCTGGCGGATCACCAGCACCGATTAGCCTCCGATTCGTACAGTCTACACCTCGGGACCAGCCCTATTAGGTAGGGCGCAAAGCACGTTGTCGATCAATCGTGTCCCTCCCAGCCATACCGCTGTCATTGCGCGAACCGGACCCGCAATGGTGTCTAGCGGCTGCATGGTTGCAGGGTCGACGAACTCTAAATACTCGACGCGGAACTCCGGGTGCTGGTTGAGGATGGCGAGGGCGGCAGCCTTTGCCTCGGCGGCAGTGCGGCCTCGGGCCATCGCGCTCTGCATCGTATGGAGAGCCTGGTAAACGGCGGGCGCGATGCGGCGTTGCTCGGGGGTGAGCCGCTGATTGCGGGAACTCATGGCGAGCCCGTCTGATTCTCGTACGGTGGTGACAGGGACTATCTCGCAAGGGAAATTCAGGTCGGCGACCATGCGGGCGATGATCGCCAGTTGCTGCGCGTCCTTCTCGCCGAAGTAGGCGCGGTCGCACGGCACGATGTTGAAGAGCTTGGCGACGACTGTCGCCACCCCTGCGAAATGGCCGGGGCGAAAAGCGCCGCACAGGTGATCGCCGAGTTCCGCTACCTCCACGCGGGTGAGTTGCCGAGACGGGTACATCTCGCTTGCGGCCGGCGCGAAGACCGCATCCGCGCCCAGGCGGCTGCAGAAGGCGAGGTCGGTCTCAAGGGTGCGGGGATACCGTTCGAAATCATCGTTGCGATCGAACTGAATCGGATTGACGAACACACTGGCGATCACGTAGCCGCATTCTTGGCGGGCGCGCTGGAGCAGGGCGCCGTGACCTTCGTGCAGAGCTCCCATGGTGGGCACGAATCCGATCGTCTGGGCGGAGCGGCGGGCGTTTGCGATGTGCTGCCGGGTTTCGGCGATTGTGTGCAGAAGCGCGGTCATGATTGCTTGGCGGCACGTTCGGCCGGGAAACGCCCCTGTCGGACGTCGGCAATGTATTCTTCGGTAGCTGCTACGACCGCCTCCCCGAGCTTTGCGTATTGCTTTACGAACGGCGGCACGAATTTATCGAACAAGCCAAACGCATCGTAACTGACCAGCACCTGGCCGTCGCAATGGGGTCCGGCTCCGATGCCGATGGTGGGAATGTGCACTTGTTCGGTGATGGTTTTTGCGAGCACGTCGGGAATGGATTCGAGAACAACGGAGAAGGCGCCTGCTTTTTCTATCAGGGTTGCTTCTTCGAGCAGACGGTCGTGCTCGCCATTGCTGACGCCGACCCGTCGGAAGCCGCCGAGTTGATGAACCGACTGTGGGGTGAGTCCGATGTGCGCCATGACAGGTATGCCGATGTCGACAAGCCGGGCGATCACTTCGGCGGCGCCGCGTCCTCCTTCCACTTTGACGGCCGCCGCTCCGCCTTCCTGCAGCAGGCGACCGGCATTACGGACGGCCTCAGGGACACTCGTTTGGTAGGAGAGAAAGGGCATGTCGGCGACGATCAGGGCGTGGGATGCGCCGCGACGAACGGCCCTGGTGTGGTGTACCATGGCGTCCACCGTGACGGGGAGTGTGGTTTCCTCGCCCATGACAACCATGCCTAGGGAATCGCCGACGAGCAGAATGTCGATGCCGGCACGGTCCAGCAAGCGCGCGAAGGTAGCGTCATAGGCCGTCATCATCGCGATCTTGGGGCCACTCGATTTGCGGCCGACGAGCTCGGGTACGCGGATGGGTGCTTTGCTCATGAGATTCGGCGGAGGAGTGCCTGCAACTGTTCGGCGATCGGCTCGGCGAGGCCTTTGCGGCGGGCCACGTCGATGGTGTGGAGTCCCGCGGCGGAATAAAGGCGTTGAATAGAGTCCGGCGCCGTGGCGAGAGCTTGCAGGTGAAGCGCTACGGTATCGATGTTGCCGCGCTCGATGGGGCCCGTTAGCGCCTCCGCGGTTCCGTGAGCAAACGCATTGTTGATTGAGGCGCGGGTGAGGGGCTCGATCATGCGAAGCGCTTCGCCGGGAGTTGTGTTGGTAGCTTGCGCCATCAGCAGGCTGGCTGCGTCGAGGAAGGCGATGGAGTAGTTGCTCGCCATTACCGCGGCGGCGTGATACAGCGGGCGATGGTCGGGCGGGACTACGACGGCTCGGCCATGGAGCAGGGAGGTGATGGAACGGGCCCATTC
>DASQDN010000405.1:0-2246 GCA_035634155.1 Bryobacteraceae bacterium
CCAGCGCAGCAGCAACCCCGCCGATTTTCACGCTAAAGCGACCTGCTCGATCAAACCAAATCGCAGGGTTGGCAGCGAAGTGCATCGGGGGTACTCGATCTGTCTTGATATTTCGGTCGGCCGAGCCCGTCCGGCGCGCACGCAACGGCAGAAATATTCCCAAAGGGTGAAACGCAAAGCGGAAATCAGGATCGGTGAGCGGGTCGCGGAGATCGAACGGGAAGCCTTCCTCCAATGGAAACAGCAGCGTCGGATGGGCCCAGTGCGCCACATGCTTCGCGTGAAAGACACCGGTGGTGCGCGAGATGGATCGAATGTCTACGATGTGGTGCGTGGCGCACAGCGGTCCGGACTCGGTCTCCGCAAGGATCGCCGGCCGGATGTCGGGAATGACGCGATCTAGGCGCAGAAGGTTCAGGTCCTGTGTCATCTGCACGAGCCGCCAGCCTTCCTGTGTCACCACCATCTGGCCGGTGAGCGTTTCCCCCATGTCCTGCAACATGAGGGGCGTGCCTTTGCGCCGGCGGAAGCCGATGGTGGATCTAACATCGCGGCGATTCGAATCGGCATCCGGAAAGATGAGCGTCGTCCCGACCATCTCCGCCAAATAGCGAAGCACCCAATCGTCCGCGCTATCGATAAAGAGATCCGCATGCAGTTCCTCGATGTTCTGACGTGCGATCGCGAGCGGCGCGGCCAGGACGTGCAGTAACTGTCGGAGTTCTTCGCGACCGGCGGGCGGCTGATCTTCGTTGCGGAAATAGGCCGGTACCGCGCGGTAAAGTAGCCGGCTGACGTAGGCTCGGATGTCGGGATCGAAGGCGTAGCTCATACGACAACTCCGGGCACGGCAGACAGGTTGAGATTCGACGGTGGAAGGCGAAGCCACTGTCGCGCATTGACACGCAGCAGATCCTTCACTCCCGCGGCGTTGCCGATTCGAAAGCGTGTCACATCGACGAACGTCACGCCTTGGACATCTGCAATGCGGTCGTAGATCTCACTCAAGTGCGCCGCCTGGCCAAAGTCACGCGCAACGAATGTAAACATGCCCGGATTGAGCGGATCTAATCCGAGCAGCGCGTCCTGTACAGCGCGTTTGATGTTCTCGGTGAGATATGCAGGATCGTGCTCGACGAGCACATCAAGATAGAAGTCGATGGGATCGGGACCAACGACCGTCATCGGCAGGTTCGTGTCGCGGCGCGCATCCAAGAACGCCTCGACATCGGCAAGCACGGGCGCAGAGCCGTCGGCGGTAGCGACTACAACCTCGATGCCTGCCTGCGCCGTTCTCGCCGAAGCTCGAGCCACACCTGGATACAGCAAGGCCAGATCAGCGTGATCCTGCACAGACACGGCACGATCGAACGTTCGGATGAAGCGCGTGGCCTGACGCTTTAGATCCGTGAGGCCGGCGGGGTCAGCGCCGCCGAGCAGGGGCGAAGGATTCAACACGCGTTCGATCAGCGGGTGCGCCTTCTTGATGCGGCTGACCGAACCCGCATCGGTATTCCCATTTGCGCCGAGGCCTTGTCGATATGCCGCGGTGATGTGTTTCTTGCCCGAAGGCGGAATCGCGCCGTTGCGCCCGTTGCCGAAAATAACCGAGACCTTCTGTTTCTCATCGGTCTCCAGCCGGTAGTGACGGTCCTCCGAGCCGCTGTGGAAGAAGTCCTCCACCAACGTCCAGGAGACCTCATTCACGCGCACGTCGATCGCAGGCTTACCCCCGCTGCCTCCCGGCACTTGCGTAACCGGGGCCTTCTTCAGTTCGAAGGTGAGGAACGGAGTGATGCCGTCCGATCCGCCGAGGATCTCTTCAATGCTTTCCCCATGCGTGATCCGCGCAACGTTACCGAATACCTGAAGGTTGTTGAGAGTCCAACCGGATGCGGGCGGATCATTGATCGGCGCCCACCCGATTTCCGTTGTTCCTTCAGGGGTAATGTTGAGACTCTGGATCTCAATCACTTGCTGGGCTGCGCCGTCCAGGCTTTCGAACACCGCATAACCACCAGGACGGAAGTCGCCGAAGTTCGCATCCAACTCTAAAGGAGCGGTGACGACAGCGGGATTGGGCTCGGTCCCGAGCACCGGAGCCTCGAACTGCCAGTTCGCCAGGATAGGGCTCGTCATGGGTAGCGTCGACCGGGCAATCGACGCGCCGTTGGAGGCCTCCAAACGAAGATAGGTAACGGCGCCGCTGATCTGTGTCTCAATGAGCTGCGTTTGCGTCTCCATCT
>DASQDN010000406.1:0-18238 GCA_035634155.1 Bryobacteraceae bacterium
TATTTGAACCAACATTACGATTTCAAAGACGGCAAGCTGTGGCCCAACGATCGACCTGGAATCGGTGTGGACGTGGATGTATCCAAGCTCCAGCAGATAGGAGATTTCACGGAGCGTTACGCGCCGATTCCCACACTGCGACGCCCGGACGGGTCATTCACGAATTGGTAGCGAATCTTATGTCTAAATCTGTTGTTACGCTCGCGTTGGCGTGCGCTACGCTGTGCGCCGAGAATTGGCCGGGGTTCCGCGGAGCCGGGGCCCGAGGAATCGCTGACGGCACGAATCTTCCAACTTCTTGGGATGCCGAAAGCGGGAAGAACATCGCGTGGAAGACCGCCATTCCCGGTCTCGGTCTCTCAAGCCCTGTTGTTTGGGAGAACACGATTTATCTCACCACTGCCGTCAGCTCCAATCCGGAGATGGTGTTCGAAAGCAAGCTCAAGGGCGAGCGCGACGATCGCCAGGACAAAGCGGAGCAGGAGTTCCGCGTCATCGCGTTGGACAAGCGCACCGGCCGCATTCTGTGGAATCAGCTCGCGCACAAGAGCAAGCCGCGAGTGATTCGCCACCCGCACAACTCCTACGCATCGCCGACCATAGCCACGGACGGCAAGCACGTGATCGCGTTCTTCGGCTCGGAAGGTCTTTACTGCTACAACACGAAAGGCAAGCCGATCTGGAAACAGGACCTAGGGAGGCTGGATCAGGGCGCTTTTGACGTTCCGGATTACCAGTGGGGCACTGCCACATCGCCATCGCTTTGGCGACAGAAGGTCTACGTGCAGGCGGACATGCACGCGGGGAGCTTCATCGCGGCGTTCGATGCGAAGACCGGCAAACAGCTCTGGCGCACGGCTCGTGCGTCCAAGCCGAGTTGGTCTACTCCGACCGTGATTGAGGGTCCGTCACGAGCCGAACTGGTCACCAATGGAGTGGAGCACATCATCGGCTACGACCCGGACAGCGGCCGTGAACTATGGCGGCTTCAAGGCACGTCGATGATCTCGGTGCCTACACCCTTCACAGCGCACGGCCTCATCTATGTGTTCAGCGGGTACTATCGGAACTATCGGCGAGCCTATGCAATTCGTCCAGGCGCGATGGGCGACATCACGGGTTCGAAGGAGTCCATGGCGTGGATGCGCGAAGAATCGCCCTATCTCTCGACTCCCGCAGTGGCGGGCGACTATATCTTTGCTTTCGGCAGCCGGGCTGCCGGGATCTTGAACGTGTACAACGCGCACACCGGAGCTACCGTATACCAGCGCCGGTTAGGGCAGGGAACTGGCGCCAGCGCGTCAGTGATCGCGGCAGGCGACCATGTGTACGCTACCAACGAAGATGGCGAGGTATACGTGCTGAAAGCAGGACCCACTTACGAGGAGATCGCTGTAAATCGAATGGGTGAGCCTGTGCTGGCTACGCCAGCGGCTTCCGGCGATATGCTCTTCATCCGTGGGGCCGCGCATCTGTTCGCGATTCGTAATAAATGATTGCGGCGTCTGCGATGATATGAACACAACGGGCGTCTGCGTATCGCGCCCCGCGAAAGGAGAACCATTGAACGAACTGAACCGAATCATCTCTGACTTGGAACGGCAGCGCGATGCCATCGAACGCGCTATTGCCGCACTTCGTGACGTCGCCGCGCCGGGCGCAGCGTCAGCCAGAAAAACAACCGCGCCCGCAGCAACCAAGAAGCGTCGGCAGTTGAGTCCGGAAGGTCGGCAAAGAATTATCGAGGCGACCCGGAAACGCTGGGCGGCACAGCGGGAAGCCACATCGAAAAAACGTCCCGCCGGGCGTAAGAACTCGGCCGGGAAGAAGGCCGCGAACACCTCCGCTTAACGCGAGCGCCGACCGGCAACTATATCGGTTGAAGTACTAGCAGTACGTGCATCGGGCAAGCTCCACCTTGAAATACTATATCGACTCGTGATATAGTTGCTGCTGATGAAGCCGACGAGCGTCAGCGATCCCGACCAGCACCTTCCGTTGCAGCCCGCTGTTTTTCAGATCCTGGTCGCGCTCGCCGACCGCGAGCGCCACGGCTACGCGATCATGCAGGACATCGCTGCGCGTACCGACGACAAGTTCCGCCTGGGACCCGGCACCTTGTACGGGTCCATCAAGCGCATGCTGGAACTCGGCTTCATCGAGGAATGCGATGAGCGGCCAGACCCGCAACTCGATGATGAGCGCCGCCGGTATTACCGCATCACGAAGTTTGGACGCCGCGTGGCCGGAGCGGAAACCGAGCGGCTTTCGAAACTCGTGAGTCAAGCCGTCGCGAGCCTTCTTCCTAAGGCACGGCCCACCTAGCATGCTGCGACGCGTCTACAGCTTTTTGCTTCATCTTTATCCCTCGCACTACCGGGAAGAGTTCGGCGGCGAGATGCAGCAGCTCTTCCTCGACCGGTGTCGCGCCGAAGGAACGCTCCGGGTCTGCTACGAGACTCTGCCGGACCTGGCGGTCACAGCCTGCAAGGAACACATGGATACTCTGCGACGCGATCTTCTTTATAGTCTCCGCGCGATTGCGCGCAACCCCGGATTTGCAACGGTGGTGTTGTTGACCCTCGCTCTCGGGATTGGAGCGAATACAGCCGTATTCAGCGTTGTAAAGGGCGTCTTACTAGATCCGTTCCCCTACAAGGATCCAGAGCGCCTGGTGCAGCTTTACGAGAAACGTCCCAAGCAAGGGCGCGTTCGAAACGTCGTGTCCGCGCCCGATTTCGGGGATTGGAAGAGTCGCAATACAGTTTTCGAGGATATGGCCGCCCTGACTGGCGCAGCGTTTGCCGTTAACACTGCGGAGGGTTCGCAGATTGTGCAAGCTGCGCGGGTCACGTCGAACTTCTTCCACATGCTCGGTGTGAAGCCAGTGCTTGGACGAGACTTCCTCCCGGAAGAGGAGACCGCCGGCAAGGACCGTGTTCTCATCCTCAGCCACGGCGCCTGGCAGCACCGGTTTGGCGGAGACCGATCCATCGTGGGTCGAAGACTTACGCTTGGCGGAGCGCCGTTTGAGGTGGTTGGGGTACTGCCAGCGATTACGCATGTGATTGGGGCCGAAGTAGAAATGTGGCAACCCCTCGTCTTAGATACGCGTACCGGACGTGGCGGTCACTTCTTGAACGTTTACGCTCGCCTGAAGCCCGGCGTCACGACCGCGCAGGCACGCTCTGAGATGGATGTCATCAGCGCCCAGCTCGAGCGGCAATATCCGGATGAGAACACCGGCCATGGAGCGAATCTGTTTTCGCTGAGCGATGAGGTGACCGACAAAGTAAGGCCTGCCTTGACGGTGCTGCTGGGCGCTGTTGGTCTGCTGCTCCTGATCGCGTGCGCCAACGTAGCCAATCTCTTCATCGCCCGTATCGCACACCACCAGCGGGAGATTTCTATTCGCACGGCGCTGGGAGCCGGAGCCGGACGTTTGATCCGACAGATCATCACTGAAACCGTGCTGCTGAGCGTTGCCGGTGGAGCCGTCGGTGTTCTCCTGGCGCACTGGGGCGTAAGGGCGCTGGTCGCCGCGAACCCCGGCAATCTTCCGCGACTTGCGAACATCGCCATTGATACCGACGTGCTCCTGTTCACCTCTGCTGTGTCGGTGGGGGCCGGACTGTTGTTCGGACTACTGCCCGCGCTCCATGCCACGCGAGCTCGAGTCGCCGATACGCTGAAGCAGTCGAGTCGGAACTCAACGGCTAGAGGAATGTCGCGGCGCTTGCTCGTGGTTGTTGAGGTAGCGCTAGCGCTCATTCTGCTGGTGGGTTCCGGACTGATGCTGCGGAGCTTTACACGCCTCGCGGCGGTGAACCCGGGCTTCGATGCTGCTCGCGTTCTCACCTTCGATGTTCCGCTCATGGGACCTCGTTATGCGAAGCCGGAAAGCAAGCGTGCATTCCTTTTGGAGGCTTCGACGCGCATCGCGCAGCTACCCGGTGTGGCGTCAGTGGCAGGGGTCAACGCGCTTCCGTTGAGCGGGCGTGATTCAGGGACGAACTTTGTTATCGAAGGCCGTCCGGCGGCGGGGTACTCGATGCTTCCCAATGGGCGTTATCGCGTAGTGACACCCGGCTATTTTGAAACGCTGCGCATTCCCCTGCGGGCCGGACGGTTCCCAGCAGCCAGCGACAACGATTCATCGCCGTATGTACTCGTGATCAACGAAACCATGGCTCGACAGTACTGGCACGGAGAAGACCCGATAGGCAAGCGCATCGCCCTTTCGCGTGAGCAAGACAAGCCGCGCCAGATCGTGGGAATTGTATCGGATGTGAAGCACTATGCGCTCGACGGAGAGACGCGCCCGGAGATGTATTTCCCGTACGCTCAGGAGCCGCAGTCCTCCATGACTATGGTGCTCCGGACCACACAGGATCCAGAGAATCTCATAGCGGCGGTGCGTCGGGAAATAATGCGTATCGACAAGGATCAGCCGGTTGCAAAGGTGCGCACGTATGAGCAGATTCTGTCGACCTCGGTTGCCCAGCCTCGGCTTTACTCCACCCTGCTGACAATCTTTTCCACGATTGCGCTGCTGCTGGCCGCAGTCGGCATCTATGGGGTAATGTCCTTTGCCGTGGGTCAACGAACTCAGGAGATGGGCCTGCGAATGGCGCTAGGGGCCGGCGCGGGGAGTGTGCAGACGCTGGTGTTGAAAGAAGGGATTGTCCTTGCCTCATTGGGTATCGGCGCAGGACTACTCGGCGCGTTCCTGCTGACGGGTGCGATTGAGGCGATTCTTTTTGAAACCGAAGCCACCGATCCCGCGACTTTCGTTGCCTCCGCTCTGCTGCTAATTGTTATTGCGACGACAGCCTGTTTTATCCCGGCCCGCCGAGCGACCCGAGTAGACCCAATCATTGCGCTTCGAGGGGAGTGATTGAGCATGCTCGGGCATCCGCAGCGTGAAACGTGCTACTATGCGCCCGACGGGAGAACCCACCAATGACTCAATGCTCCAGACGTAATTTCCTGAAGACCGGCCTCGCTGCCGGCGCCGCGCTGGTAGGAACCGGCACTCTGCCAGCTCAGTCGGTCGGCGGCAAAGCCACCGATTGGGTAACCCTCGGCAAGTCCGGTGTTAAAGTGACCCGCCTAGCCTTCGGTACAGGCAGCATGAGCGGCAAAGTGCAACGTGACCTCGGACAAGACGAGTTCACGCGCCAGGTCCGCTATGCCTATGACCACGGCATTCGCTTCTTTGAGACGGCGGAATCGTATGGCGAGATGCATAGGATGCTCGGCGTCGCGCTGAAGGGCATTCCTCGCGACACGTATCGTCTGATGTCGAAAGTGACCACGCGGGAAGGTGTCAATCCGCAGGAGAAGATCGACGAACTTCGCAAGCTCGCGAATACGGATTACTTCGATGTGATGTTGCTTCACTATCAGCACGTTGCTAGCTGGCCGACAGATACCGCCCGCTGGCAGGACGGCGTTCTCGAAGCCAAGCATAAGAAGGCTTTGGTTGGACACGGCGCCTCGGTTCACGGCTTGCCGGCCCTGCGCCGCTTCCCTGGAAACAAGTGGCTCGAGGTCGCGATGATCCGCGTGAATCACAACGGCACGAAGATGGACGCGGAGGATTACAACACGAGCGGCTTGGGCAGCGTTCCTGAAGTGACGAATCACGTGAAGCAGGTCCGCACGGAAGGGATGGGCGTGATTAGCATGAAGCTGATCGGCGAAGGCGCGTTCACCAGGCGCGAGGATCGTCAGGCGGCGATGCGCTATGCGTTCCGCAACGCCGGTGTCGATTCCGTCACAGTGGGCTTCAAGAGCACAGCAGAGATCGATGAGGCGATCGAGAATCTGAACCTCGCGCTGGCGTAAGACTCCTCGGCAGTAAGCGTGTTCAATACCTTACAATAATTGAACACAGGAGGATTAGCCGCGGTTGGCGTGGGAACGCTCCCAAGTCGTTGTGCAGCAGATCTGCGCCGGTTCGCCCGACGCCGAACACGAGCTCGCCGAACGTTTCCTGCCACGCGTGCGCGCATTCCTGGGCGCGCGTACGGGCAATGCCGACTGGGTAGAAGAGTTAACGCAGGAGACCGTGCTGGCGGCTATCTGCGCACTCCGCGCCGGAAGATTACGACAAGGCGAAGCGCTGGAGGCGTTCATCCTCGGGATCGCTCGGAACCGCTTGGCGGAGGCGTTCCGGCAACTCGAGCGCACCCGCACCGAGCCGCTGCCTGAAGACAACGAAACAGGCCGATTTTCTTCGCCAAGCGTGGCGCCCGAGTGGGTGCTGGCAGCTCGCAAAGAGATGGCCGACCTCGGTGAAACGGATCGCCGCATTCTTTGGCTCCTCTTGGCCGAGGGCGCTCGACCGCGCGAAGTCGGCGCGATCGTTGGGATGAGCGAGGATTCCGTGCGCCAGCGCAAATCGCGACTGCTGCGACGGCTCGCCGGAAAACTTGGTGTTCCACCTGTCACAACGAAGACTCCTGGAACGACCTTAGGAAGGACACCTGTATGAGGCGTCCGCAATGACCTGCAAGCAAGTCGAAGAACAGGACATCCTCGAAGGCTACCTTCATAATCGGCTGGCGCGAGAGGTGCGCGATGAGTTCGAGGAACATTACTTCGTCTGCGAAACATGCTTCACGCAATTGCAGACCATGCGAGCCGCGGTCCCGGTGCTTGCTGCAATGCCACCGCCTCCAACTCCCATAAAACAAGATCGCTGGTGGATGTATTTCGGAGCCATCGCCGCGGCAGCGGCGATCCTGGTGGCCATTTTCGGTGTGCGGCCGCGAGGCATGGACGTGAAGGCTCCACCATCCGGAGCGACCGTCGCGTCCGCGCCAACTGCTGAGCGAAAGATCCTTCCTCTTGGCGAGATTGAACCGCCTCCCTTTCCCACTGCTGTTTTCCGCGGCGACTCCACCACCGCGCACCCTGCCGCGCTGTTAACAGGCGCCAGCCTTTATCGCGCGCGAAGCTGGTCTGCCGCAGCCGCTGCCTTCAAAGAGGTAGAACGTCGCGACCCAGGGGCTCCGATAGCCGTTCACTTCTATGCCATAAGTCTGCTTCTCGATAACAAAGTCACGGATGCTATTGCTGCTTTCGATCGCGTGATCGGTGTGGGAGAAGCGTCACCGTACCTGGAGGAAGCGCGGTGTTACCGGGCACAAGCGCTGGTTCTTGCGGGACGATTGGAAGACGCCCGCGCCGAACTGGAACGCACCATCGCGCTGCGAGGCGACTACGAGGACAAAGCGAGAGCATTGCTCGCTCGGCTATGATTCGGGTAGTTTTCACTGCGGCGCTTCTTTTTCCTTTGCTTTTGCGAGCTGCAGATGCGAACGTGCAAGTCATCCTGGCATACCTCGACGCCTCCGATGCTGCGGCTTCACTTCAAGCGTCTCGCACTTACGTTGCGCGTCTGGATAAGCGCCCTTCGACTGAGTATGCGGAAGCGTTGGATCTGCTTGGGGCAAGCATGTCGCTCGCCGACGACCCAGACGCGATTGACACGCTGACTCGCTCTCTCCAGATGAAGATTGCTGTCCGCGCCACGGCCGCCTCGCGAGCGCGTACCCACATCCTGCTCGGCGGCGAACGGGAACTTCGCCGAGACACGGCAGGAGCGATAGCGGAATTCGAACGCGCGCTCACGATTGCGCAGGAGGCCGGCCCTGGGGCAGACCGGGAGCGTCAGCAAGCCTATGCGGGGATCGGGCGGATCTTGACTTCCCTGTCTCAGCACGACAAGGCTGAAGCCGCTTTGAAGCAAGCGCTCAATTTGGCTACCACCGATGGCGACCGCAATGACGTTCTCCGAGCCTTCAGCACTCGCGCCTACCTTCGAAACGATCTCGCGGCGGCCGAAGCCTACCTCGCGCAGATTCGAAGCCCTGCAGACGCTCCAGCGATTGAGGCGGCGCGCACCCGATACGTCGCGGCGGGCCTTGCCATGGAGCGAAGCCGTTATGATGAGGCTGCATTCGGGTATCAGGAATCGCTGGCTATTCATCGCCGCCAGTTAGGCGACTCCAACCGTCGCTTGATTCCGCTCTTGCGCAATCTCGGGCGCTGTTACCGCTTTCAGGCAAGGTTTGCGGAATCCATAAAGGTTATTGAGGAGGCTCTCCGCATCAGCGATCGCGCGAACGGTGCGCAGAGCGCGGTTAGCGCGCAGTTGATGGGAGTGCTCGCAACCGCGAAAGCTGAAAGCGGTCATTTCGCTGAAGCACGCAGCCTGTATCACAGAATCCTCGCCGTTCTGAGAGCCGCGCCCAAGCCGGACCCGCTTGCCATCGCGACCGAACTCTTCAGCCTTGCGAACCTGGAGCAGGTGCTCGGCGATTTTCACAACTCGCTGGGGCATGCGGGAGAGGCCCTGGCCGCGCGCGAGGAGTTTGAAGGCAAGGAGTCGGCTCGAACGGCATCGATCTACTCCCTGCTTGGGCGCGTAAACGGAATGCTCGGCAACTTAAAGCAAGGACGAGCGCTGGGTGAAACCGCAGTGGCGGTCGCGCGCCGCACCTCCGGTAGTGCGCATCCACGAACCGTGTATGCTTTGTCCGATCTCGGCGAGACTTTGTTTCGCTTGGCGGACTACGAAGCAGCGCTCGCCTCGTTCTCCGAAGCGAGGGCAGGACAAACGAAGCTCTTCGGATCGGGCCACGTTCGGACGGCGCAAACGATTCACAACCTCGGATTAACCGAGCGTGCCCTCGGCCGTCATGCAGAGGCGGTTCGTAACTTTGAGGAAGCCATTCGGATCTGGAGCGATTCGTTCGGACCTGACTATCCGCTCCTGGCCGAGCCTTTGGCCGGACGCGCAGCCTCGCTGGTTGCAATGGGTAGGCGCATAGAGGCGATCGGTCCTGCGCTGAATGCAGCTCGCATACGGCGGGTGTCTCTTTCCTCGGTTACGATGACGGCGGCCGAGCGGGAGGCTCTCGTGTATGCACGCCTCGACCAGGACGGCCTTGCACTCGCGGTCGACGTAGCCTCCGACCCTCAACTACCCGCGGGGTCTGTCGAGGCAATCTGGAGCGAGGTGATCCGCAGCCGTGCGCTCGTGCTCGATGCGATGGCTCGCCGGAAACGGATGGCGTCGTCTGGCGCAGCTACACAAGCGTTGGGCGAGCAAGTCGCCGAAGCGAAACGTAATCTCGCCCAGGCTGCCTTTCTGGGAGACCCGCGGGTTTATCGCGA
This sequence comes from Bryobacteraceae bacterium, assembly GCA_035634155.1. Lineage (GTDB taxonomy): Bacteria > Acidobacteriota > Terriglobia > Bryobacterales > Bryobacteraceae > DASQDN01. The sequence continues at coordinate 9,190 of DASQDN010000406.1, forward strand.
GCGCGTCTTGGAGCTTCGAGAGAAGCTCGACCGTGCCGAACGCGAACTCGCTGCGGTTACTCGCTTGGGCCCGCATGGCGTAGGCGCGGGCTTCACCGAAGTCAGCCAGGCGGTCGACTCCAACTCTGCTCTGGTTGCCTACGCGCGGGGAGCCACGAAATACGTTGCGTTCCTTTGGCGCCCGGACTGGGTTGCGCCGGCCGCCCTGGCGCTCGACAGCACCGCTAGAGTGGATCGCCTGGTTACATCGTGGCGTAACGAGATCATTCGTGAGCAGAACGCTGCCGGCCGCAACGCGCGACGTAATGAGGCTGCGTATCGAGTTGCCGGAGGCGCTCTGCGCCGCGTCGCATGGGATCCGGTTGCGAGGCGACTGGCGGGTGCGAAGTCCGTGTACATGGCCCTTGAGGGCAGTCTTCAGTTCGTGAACATGGACACGCTGCCGGTCGGCGAAGATCGGTACCTTGCGGAGACCGCACCGGCCCTTCAGATGGTCAGCGCGGAACGAGACCTGGTCGAAGGTAAGCGATTGTTGTCGGGCACAAGGGACCTGCTCGCCGTCGGCGATCCGTCCTTTGCGGCCTTGAGCAAGCAGCCCTTCGACTGTGTGCGCGCCCAGCGCTTTCCCGCCCTCCCTGGTTCTGGAACTGAGGCTCGTTCGGTGGCGCAGGCCTGGATTCGCCAAGGTGGCAAGGGTGTCGTCCTGCAAGGTGAGAATGCTTCCGAAGCAAACGTCAAGCAAGCGGCGCAGGGTAAGCGGGTGGTGCACTTGGCGACACACGGGTTCTTTCTGGGCTCCTCCTGCCGAACCCCAGTGGAGACCGCGCTGGAGGCCAACCCACTGCTCCGATCGGGGCTGGTCCTTTCGCCAGGCAGCGAAGACGGCTTTCTTACGGCTGAAGAAGTCTCGGGCATGAATCTGGAAGCCGCGGAGTTGGTAGTCCTTTCCGGATGCGATACCGCACTCGGCCTTATCGATGGCGGGGAAGGAATGCTCGGCCTTCGGCGAGCTTTTCGTACGGCCGGAGCGTTATGGCTCGTTAGCAGTCTGTGGCCGGTTGAAGACGCTACGACGGTCGAATGGATGAAGTCCTTCTATCGAGCGCGGGTCACCGCCGGCACCCCTGCGGGCGCCGTCCGGGTAGCGGTACTAGAGCAGTTGCAACGTCGTCGCGCAACGGCGGGCAGTACTCACCCGTTCCATTGGGGAGCCTTCGTGGCCACGGGCCGATAGGGAATAATCTCGCACGGTCCTGTCACAAAAGCGCCTGCGCGACCGACCTACCCGCAGGAGCTTTTCTCTTGAAACACGCCATACATCTTTTCTCAATCTGCATTCTTGCTGCGTTACCTGCTTTCGCCACGGTGTACAACGCCGCGGATAACTTCAGTAACACGAATCCGAGCGGACCCTGGGGCTACGGCTATGCCTCCTCCGGCGCTATTGGCACGTTAGGCACATCCTTCACGGCGATGCCAACCTTCAGTGCCAACTGCGGCTTAGGAGTTGGTTTTCAGGCTGATTGCTGGGGTGGAGTGTCCTCGTCGATCGTCCGCCCCAATGCTACTTTCGACTCGGGGACGGTAAGCTATACGCTCGGGTATCTGAACCTGCACCCCGGCGCAAACCTGGATCTCTCCATACTGGCCTTCACTGCGCCTGTCGCGGCAAATTACTCCTTTGTCGGCGAATTCGCCGATCGAGATGTTCTGGGAGGCAACGGAGTTCAAGTGTCGGCCGTACTTGGTAACGGCAGTTTTCTGCTCAACACAACCAACATGGCGGCGCAAGCGGCGGGCTCGCCAGTGGCAATCAATTTCAACCGGTCGCTGGCGGCTAACGAGACTGTGTATTTCGTCCTCGGCGCGAGCGGCGAGTATTCCTACGATTCGATTGGTCTCAAGCTAGCGGTGGACGATCAGCTCTCTGGCGTCCCCGAGCCGTCTTCGATCCTTCTTACCGGAATGGGCGCCGCTGCGTTAGCGTTCGTTCGTCGTAGGCGGTAGGCTCCGCGCTGGCGGCCGTTGCCCCCTCCGAGCGCGGCCGCCGCTCTTTTTAGAACGCCTGCAATAGCAGGGCGATACCCGCCAGCATCAGTCCCCCATGCACATATGAGAGGAAACGATCTTTGCTCATGCGCCGGTTTAGCGCACGGCCAAGAACGGTGGCCAGCAGCACTACCGGCAGTGACAGCAGATAGAGGCGATTCACCTCAGCCGTCCACAATCCCGCGATGGAATAGCCGATTAACCCGGCGAAACTTGCGAGCAAGAAATATCCTTGCAACGTCGCTCGGAAGTTTTGCGGCGACCAACGCCGTAGCGCGCCATAGATCACCAAGGGAGGCCCATTCATCCCATATGCGCCGCCAAGCACGCCCGCGGCGAATCCGAACAGCCACGCCGAATTATCATTCTTCAACTCGCGCATCTCGCCGCCAAATCGCGAGTGGGCGGAGAACCCGATAATCACCACCGCCAAAGCTCCTTTCACCCAAACCTCCGGAGCGGTTCGAAGTAGCACGAGCCCCAAGGGGATACCAAACAGCGTGGAACTGACCAGACGGCCGGCGCTCCGCACGTGGACCTCGCGCCAATCCTGTGTCAGCACCAGGATTGCAACGGTAATGGACACAAGAACGGCAACCGGAGCCGCTACTTCGACGGGTATAAGCAGCGCGAGCAGCGGCACCGCGACTAGCGCTTCTCCGAACCCGAATGCCGAACGAATTACCGTCGCCACAAAGAGAATGCCTGCGATCGCAATCTCAGGCCGCGGCTCAAAGCTCATGTTGTCCAAGAATATCCCGGAACATGGAGGATCCGAACTGCGTTATAAGGGAGCATGCTACTTCGGTTCGCGCCATTCCTCGCTCTTGTCGGAACTTGTCTGGGCCAAGATGCCGCTCGCATGGACCAGATTGTCCAGTCCTACGTGACCAAGAATCAATTCATGGGCGCCGTGCTGGTGGCACGCGGCAACCAGGTCGTCTTCAGCAAAGGCTATGGTTCGGCGAATCTGGAATGGAAAATCCCGAACACCCCGAATACGAAATTCCGTCTTGGATCCGTCACTAAGCAGTTCACGGGCGCAGCCATCCTGCTGTTGCAAGAGCGAGGAAAGCTCAGCGTCGAGGACCCGGTGAAGAAACACCTCCCCGATGCGCCCGACTCCTGGGACAAGATCAGTATCTTTCACCTCCTTACGCACACGTCTGGTATCCCGAGCTTCACCGGGTTCGCGGACTACGGGAAACTGAGGCCCTTTGCAGCCACTCCGGCCGAACTCGTGGCTAAGTTCCGCGACAAACCGCTTGAATTCGAGCCCGGGGAAAAGTGGGTTTATAGCAACTCGGGGTATGTACTCCTGGGCCATCTCATCGAGAAGGTCTCCGAAGCTTCGTACGAGAAGTTTGTGACAGATAACATTTTCAAGCCGCTTGGAATGAATGACTCAGGTTATGATTCCAACGCCGCCATCATTCCACGCCGCGCCTCGGGCTACACTCCTTCACCGGAGGGCGTACGTCAAGCGGGCTTCATTCACATGACAATTCCGCACGCCGCTGGAGCGCTCTACTCCACAACGGAAGACTTGCTCAAATGGCATCAGGGGCTTTACGGCGGTAAGCTTCTGCAGCCGGCATCGCTGCAGAAGATGATGAAGCCGTTCAAGAGCGACTATGCGTTGGGTATCGGTGTCACGACCGCAGGTCAACATGTGACGGTAAGTCATGGCGGAGGCATTGAAGGCTTCAACACCCACCTTGAGTATCACCCTGATGAGGAATTAACTCTGGTTGTTCTCGGTAACGTGAACGGGAGTGCTCCTTCGCAGATCGCGAAGCAACTCGCCGCCGTCGCGCACGGCGCCGCGGTCAAGCTCCAGAGTGAGCGCAAGGAGATCAAGCTCCCGCCGCAGGCTCTCAGTCGCTACGTTGGCGCGTACCGGATGAGCCCGGGCCTGAACACCCTCATCACGCTGGAAGGGGAGCGACTGATGGTGAAGCTCGGCTATCAACCGTCGGTCGAAATCTTTCCCGAATCGGAGACCCAGTTCTTCTATAAGAACGTGGACGCGCAAATTGAATTCTCGGTTGACCCGCAAGGCAAAGCTACCGAGTTTGTTCTTCGGCAAGCCGCCAAGGACATGACCTTCAAGCGACTTGATGATGCAGAAGCCAAAACGTTGATGGCGTCGGCCGCCGCAACCGCTCAGCGCGTGAACACCCAAACTGCCGCTCCCGGGAGTGAAGCCGCGCTTCGCCGAGTCATCGAAGAAGTCCGCGTCGGAAAACCAGACTACGACAAGATGAGTCCGGCGCTTGCCGATGCAACTCGTCAACAGCTATCGCAGCTACAGTCGTCGATTAGCAAGTTGGGAGCTCTTCAGGCCATCACATTCAAAGAAGTGGGGCCTGGGGGCGCGGATATCTACCAGGCGAAATTCGAGCACGGAGCACTCGAGTACCGCATCTGGATGGCTCCCGACGGCAAGGTGGACAGTATTATGGCGAGGCCTGAATAGAACGCGCGTCCTCGCGTCTGACGACAATCCGCAAACAAAGCGCGACTTCCTCGCGAGGGGTGTGTTCATCAGATTGGAGGAAGTCCAGCAATGAAAACACTTTCGATCGCGTTTGTTCTATCCCTAGTCACAGTGTTAGTGAGTTCTGCCGAGACGATCCGGGGCCGCCAATCCGATCAGCGACAAAAGATCACTCAGGGCGTGCGTTCGGGAGAACTCACCCGACCCGAAGCAAGTCGCTTGTACTCGCGTAACGCGACGCTTACCCGTGAATACATTCGGGACCGTCACGACGGAGCCGGCCTCACTCCTGCCGAGCGGCGCAGGCTGACCGCGAAGCAGAATCGTCTCGGACGCTCGATCTATCTTCAGAAGCACGACGGGCAGCAGCGCTAGCCGGCAAGAAGACCCAAAAAGAGAAAGTGCATTTCACCGCCCTGTGAAGTAAAATTCCAGGGCGGTGTCTCGCAATACAGATCTGCTATTCGGACCCTTTCGCCTGGACACGGCGAGCTCCCAACTGCGTCGTGGTGACGAGGTTGTAACCTTAGCACCCAAGACCTTAGATCTGCTGATGTATCTTGCCAGCCGTTCGGGCGAACTCGTCACTCGCGACCAGATCTTCGAGGCGCTATGGCCCGGAGCCTACGTTGACGACCACGCACTATCCGTACAGATCGGCGACCTTCGCAAGGCGCTCGGCGATAGTGCGCGTCACCCGGAGTTCATCGAAACGCGTCATCGCCGCGGTTACCGATTCATCGCGCCTGTTACGAAACTGGAACTCTCGGCTCCGACGCTTCCAGAGGCGCCCGAGGCCGGCCTCCTCGAAACGCGCTACGTTTTGAGCGGCGATGTCAACATCGCTTACCAAGTCATCGGATCTGGTCCTATAGACGTAGTCCTCGTAATGGGTTGGGTTTCACACCTGGAATACTTTTGGACCGAGCCCCGTTTCGCACGTTTCCTCCGCCGGTTAGCCTCGTTCTGCCGCCTCATCCTGTTCGATAAACGGGGCACGGGTTTATCAGACCGAGTGCCCGTGGAGAAACTCCCAACGATCGAGCAGCGCATGAGCGACGTACGCGCCGTGATGAATGCCGCGGGCTCAACCTCCGCTGCGATTTGTGGCATCTCCGAAGGCGGCTGCATGTCGGCCGTATTCGCCGCCACATATCCCGAGCAGACGAAGGCTCTCATCATGATCGGAAGTTATGCGCGACGCCTTTGGGCGACCGACTACCCATGGGCCCCGACAACGGCCGAGCGTGACGCCTTCATGCAACAGATTCGGGAACGGTGGGGAACAGCGGTGGGCATTGAAGAGCGCGCGCCAACCCTCGCCGGTGATGAGCCATTCCGCCGCTGGTGGGCGACCTATCTCCGCATGGGAGCAAGTCCCGGCGCGGCACTCGCGTTGACGAAAATGAACACGGAAGTGGATATCCGTGATGTGCTCCCGCTTGTAGGCGTGCCGTCGCTGGTCGTTCACCGTACCGGTGATCGGTGCCTCAAGGTGGAAGAGGGTCGCTACCTCGCCTCACGCATTCCGTATGCGCGCTTTGTCGAACTTGCCGGCGATGACCATTTACCGTTTGTTGGCGACCAGGATGCAATACTCGACGCGGTTGAAAGCTTTCTCGCCGAGGTGCAAAGCACCGAACCGGCACACGTGCTTGCGACGGTGCTGGATGCGAGCTTCACATCGGTCCCGCGGTCGGCTGTGGAAGGGCAACTGGATAGTTTCCGGGCATCGTGGTCGGAACACACTCGGGACGGGTTGCTGGCAGCTTTCGATGGCCCGGCTCGCGCCGTTCAGTTCGCGTGCGCACTGCGCGAGCAGGTGCAGCGTGCGGGAGGAACCTGCAGGATCGGTCTCCATACCGGCCAATGCTTGCGGGCAAACGGAGCCTTCCGCGGGGCCGCCGTCCTTATCGCCGAAGCGATTCGCGGACGAGCGGCAGATGGCGAGGTGCTGGTGTCCGGCACAGTGCGCGATCTCACCGCCGGGTCAAATATTGTTATGACACCGTGCGGCCGGCTCGAAATGGACGCATCGGGCGAGTGGCAGCTACTGTCGGTCCGTCCCGCTACACGCCTGTCAACAGTAGCCGGCCTTTAGCGCGCCGGGCGAGTAAAGGCGCCGGGGCGGGTCCGAGCAGCGTTGAAGTGTCGGTGTAGCTTGCTTGGCCGCCTGCCTCCGTGGTGACCGGACCCAGCACGTCTCCGTCCAGCTTCAAATCTCGTCCAGTTCCATTCCGACGAGAAATTCGGGTTCGACGATCAGAAGTTTCAACTCCGCAAGCGGGGATGACCCTGTCACGTGTGTCTTCTCCTGCAAACGAAGGGTCTGTCGACGGCATTTCCATACTTATGATGCACTGGATGCAATCTGGGTGAGACTCGACTGCTGATGATCCGCCGAACAGATAAAGCAGGCTCTTTCGGATGAGCTGCAATCCGAAGCCACTCCCGGAACGGTCAGAGGGACGGGAAGGCCCGTGCTCTCGCCGAGTGAGCACGATTGGACAACCGCAGGTCAGGACCATCCATGCTGAACGGTGAGAACTTGGGCTCCGATCGCCTCCAGTTCCCGCCGGAGTCTGACGTGAAGGCGTGCCACGGTTCCGCTGACCGCGAGCAGCAGATCCCCAATCCGAGCCACGGCATCGAGGCAACCTTCGTGCAATCTCGTAAACTCCACTAATGAACTCGCACTTTGGACGGTCAAATGGATCAACGAACGGACGGTCATCAGCAGGTTCTTCAGCCGAGTCTGCGCCAAGGTTGTAGAGGCTTTGCTAAGCCGGCCTCGTGAGGATCACGCGAAAGAGGCAGGCGGTCAGCACAGCCGAGTGAAAATGGACAAGGTGCGACTTTTCAAGCTGGTCTCCGTGCTTTACCTTCGCAGGCACGCGGCCCGCTACCTTCTGCTTGCATCCGGGGTTGCCATCGGGACGGCGGTGTTCCTTGCAATGCACGCGGCCACCGCTACGCTGTCCGCATCCTTCGATGAAACGGTCAACGCGATGGCGGGACAAACGCACGTGCAGGTTTCGGCGGGCGATCCAGGTGTTCCGGAGACTGTGCTCCACATGGTGCAAGCGCTCGACATTATTGAAAACGCCGTGCCTGTGATTGAAGCGTCAGTCGAAACTACATCGGGCGCCGGACTACTCGTGCTCGGTGTCGATCTGACCGGTGATGCCTCCGTTCGGAGCTACGGGAACGATGTGGATAAACGCACCATCGCGGGGCTGGACGCTCTCACCTTTATCGCGCAGCCCGATTCACTCCTTATAACGTCGGAGTTCGCCGATCGGCAACGGCTCCGAGTAGGCGATCGTATCCCGCTGCGCACCATCATGGGCCCGAAGAATTTCGTTGTGCGAGGCATTGTTAGCCGAGGTTCGGCAGCCTTTAGCAATGCCAATGTCGCGGTGATGGACGTGTACGCCGCACAAGCGATCTTCGGACGGGGCGAGCGCTTTGATCGCATCGACGTGCGCCTGAAACCCGGGGCTGCCCTGGAGGACGCACGCGCCCGCATCCGCTCCGCTTTAGGATCCGGATTCACCGTTGAACGCCCGGCCGAACGCAGCGCCGAACTCGACAATTTGCTGTCGTCCTATTCTCTTCTGCAGAACTCGATCAGTCTTTTTGCATTGCTGCTGGGCATGGCGATGATCAGTTCGGCGTTTCGTCTGTCCGTCGCACAACGTCGCGTTGAGATCGGAATTCTACGCGCGCTCGGAGCCACACGCGCGCAGATCGGGCAGCTCTTTTTGCTTGAAGGAGTCGCGACAGGCGTTATTGGGGCACTGCTCGGAGCCGTCCTCGGCGTTGCTCTCTCAACATTGATGCTTCGCTACATGGGGCAGTTATTGCGGCCGGTGTTCCCGACCGCCGCCTCGATCGAGCAGCAGTTCCCAGATCCGTGGCTGATAGCGGCAGCAATCGCAGTCGGAATCATTGTCAGCGTCCTCGCCGCGGTCGGACCTGCTTGGGAGGCAGCCTCACTGTCGCCGTGCCAGGCAATGCGGTCTGTGCTGCCGGCCGAGCGCATGCGGCCACTATCCCGATCGGCCATTGCAGGCGGCACAGCCATGGCAGCGAGCGCGTTTCTGCCCGCAAGTTCGAGCAGCGGCTTGTACCTCCGTGTCGGTTTCCTGGTAATCGGAGTGATCGCGTGCGCGCCGTGGCTGATCCTGACACTCCTTCAAGTGGCGCGGCCGCTCCTGGCGCGCATCCAGCCTCCCGCCGGTTCAGTCGCGGTAGACAGCCTTACGCGATCGCCACGGAGAACAACGGCCACGGTGGTAGTGTTGACGCTGGCATTCGCACAGGTTCTGGTTGTGAGCGGAGTCTCCCAGTCCGGACATGCAACTCTTGCCGAATGGGCACGCCGCCAACTTGATCAGGATTTGCTTGTCAGCAGTTCGCCGAACCTGGTAAATCGCTCCCTTCAGTTTCCTCACACAATCGTTGATCGCCTAAGATCGGTCTCCGGAGTTGCGGAGG
>DASQDN010000407.1:0-3799 GCA_035634155.1 Bryobacteraceae bacterium
GGGATCCTTCAATGATTCGGCAAGCCCGCCGCTGAGCACGCCGACGGAACCGAACAGGTCCGGATTGCGGAAGCCGACCACCCCCGCGTGCCGTCCGCCCATCGACAGGCCGGCAATCGCTCTACCCCGCCTATCCGCGCGCACACTATAGTTCTTCTCCACCAGCGGTACGATGTGCTTCTTCAACTCGGCCTCAAACAGGTGGAAAGTCTTCTCCGCATGCTGTGGATCGCTACGGTGCAGCACCTGGTTGTTCGGCATGGCGATCAGCATCGGCGCCGCTTTGTTCTCCGCCAGCAGGTTGTCCAGGATGAAGCCGGCGCGGCCATCGATGTTCCAAGTGGATGCGAGCTCGCCGCTGCCCCCGAGGAGGTACAGCACCGGATACTTCTTGCGGCGGTCGTAACCGGGCGGAGTGTAAACGTACATCTCGCGCTCGCCGTTGGTTACTTCAGATCGGTAAACATGACGAGTCACGGCGCCATGCGGAACGTTGCGGGCGTCGTAATAGGCAGGCCCATCGCCATGGACCACAACCGTGCTGTACGCCGGCTGGTCTGCGAATCCCGTGAACGTGTTGTTGGGATCAGCCACCGTCGCGCCATCGATCACCATCTTGTAGACGTAAAGATTGGGCTTCACCGGCCCCACGGTGACGGTCCAGATGCCCTCGGCGCCCTTGGTGAGCGGGACATTCTTGCCGGGGCGTTGCAGAGCTAAAAGGATGGGACCTCCTGTGAGCTCCACGCGCTGTGCTTCCGGCGCCTTGAGCCGAAACGTTATGGTCCGGTCATCTCGTACTTCCGGCGAGATGAGGGATGCGCGGTAAGGGTTGAGCGACTGCGTGTTCTTGTGCGGCGCCCAGTCGAGGTTTACGTGCGCCTGTTGCGTGGTCATGCCCGCCAGCACGGCAGAATATCCGATCGCCCATCTTGCGAGTGTTGCCAAGTCTTGGTTCCTCCACTTGGACATAATGTACACGCAAGTCAGCCGTCGCGCCTACTTGATCCCCAGCATCGCTTTTACGGCCGCTCGATCCGCATCCGTCGGCGTACGTCCGTTAAAGGTCGCGAGTTGCTGAACGGCGATGATGCCTGGCCCCGTGCGTTGAATCACTCCAACGTTGTACTCGCCTTTGATGACGAACTCGAAGTAAGCCGTGGGTCCGTGATTGCCGTTGTATCCGTTGAATTCCACCACCTTGGCGCCACTTCGACCGGTGTGTGCAGCCATCGACTTGATCACTTGGTCGACATGCTGGTTTGCTTCAGCATCCGCCTGCGACGTGCGCACAAGCGTGATGGTGAACATGCGCTCCTGGGACCCGAGCTTCTGATTCTGCGGTACGAACTCCATGATGAATTGCGACCCACCCGCCTGCTCTGACGCGTGAGCGCGGCTGGTACATCCAAACCGCGCGGCAACATCGTCCCAAGTGGACCCGGGGGCGGCAGCACTCGCGAAAAGCGCCGTGTAGAGTAAAGCTAGGGTGCGAAGCATGTCTGGTTGTTCCTCGTTCTATTCAGGCGCAGCGTCTTTGGAATTCTGCTCACGTGCGAATTCGCCGTGCTGCCTCACATTCAGTCAGAGCCCACCCTGCGTATCGTTAGTCACGGCAGCCGCCGTCCGTTCACCGTTACTCGAACACTCCGGAAAGACGCATGATTTGAGTCGATTCGCCGGACGAACTATAATGCGCGGGTAGTCACCGGCGGCATGCGTCTCCGCGACACAAACGTGGAGTGCGCCCTGAGCCCTTGTCAAGCTAGTATTTGGCGGTAGGAGTGAACGAATCCTTGAAGATCGTTGTCAAAACTTTCCTCGCGGCGGTGCTTGCGCACACGATGCTGTCCCACGCGGCGGCACAACCAGCCGCTGCGCAAAAGACGTTTCGCGAGGGCGTGTTCACCTCAGAACAGGCAACCCGGGGCGAACGTCTCTATGCGGGTAAGTGTGCCATGTGCCATGGTCAGGATCTGTTGGGCATAGAGATGGCGCCGGCCTTGGCAGGCCCGAATTTCAGGTCCAGTTGGGAGAAGCAGCCGCTGGTCACTCTAGCCACTCGGATTAAGACGACTATGCCGCCGTTCGCCCCTAACTCCCTCACGTCCGATCAGCTAACCGATCTTGTCGGATACATGCTGAAGGCCAATGATGTCCGCGCAGGCAGTATCGCGTTGAGCCTCCCCATCACGGACAACCCGCCGGCCAGGACCGTTGCTGCCGTACCGCAGCAGAATCGCGAGTGGACCACGTACGGAGCCGATCTGGCGAGCACGCGCTATTCGCCGCTCGACCAGATTAATAAGGACAACTTCAGCAAGCTTCAAATCGCTTGGCGGCTGAACACAAATAACCTTGGACCGACTGCCGACAGGCTTTATTCCTCCACGCCGCTGATGGTCAACGGGATTCTGTACACCACGGCCGGCACGGCCCGCTCGGTTGTAGCTTTGAACCCGGGCACGGGCCAGATGCTGTGGATGTACCAGATGGATGAAGGGGAGCGCGGCCTGTACGCCCCCCGAAAGGGCGCCGGCCGGGGATTGTCCTATTGGGCTAGCCCGGATGGTTCGGATCAGCGCATCATCTTCGTTACTCCTGGTTATCAGATGATCGCGCTGGATGCAAAGACAGGTCGCCTCGTCGAATCGTTTGGAAAGAAGGGTATAGTCGATCTCAAGCTGGATAACGACCAGACTCTCGATCCCGTGCGGTCTGTAGTCGGCCTGAACGCGACGCCTCTTGTCGCAGGAAATGTGATCGTCGTGGGAGCGGCGCATGCCGCCGCCGCGGACCCGCTGCGTCCACCGAGTGCGATCGGCTACGTACGCGGCTTTGACGTCAAGACCGGCAAACGCCTCTGGATTTTCCATACCATCCCGCGTAAAGGCGAGTTCGGGTACGACACATGGTTAAACGGTTCGGCTGAGCGCAACGGCAATCTGGGCGCGTGGGCGCAGATGAGCGCGGACATGGATCTGGGCCTCGTGTATGTGCCGCTGGAAATGCCGGCTTCGGATTATTACGGCGTCAACCGGCCCGGCGACAACTTGTTTTCCGACAGCCTGGTCGCTCTCGACCTGAAGACTGGGGTGCGCAAGTGGCACTACCAAACAATTCACCACGATTTGTGGGATTGGGATTTGCCGTGCGCGCCCATCTTGTTCGACATGGTGCAGAACGGCCGAAAGATTAAAGCGCTGGCCCAGCCTACCAAGTCGGCGTTTCTGTTTGTGTTGAATCGCGAAACAGGTAAGCCGATATGGCCGATCGAAGAGCGGCCTGTTCCGCAATCCGAGGTGCCGGGCGAAAAAACAAGTCCGACGCAGCCGTTTCCCACCAAGCCCGCGCCTTTCGATCGGCAGGGCATTGCCATTGACGATCTCATCGATTTCACACCGGAGCTACGAGCCCAAGCGTTGGAAGTGATCAAGAAGTACAGGATCGGACCCCTGTTTACGCCGCCGGCCTTAACCCGGCCGGACGGCCCGCTGGCGACGTTGATGTTGCCGATGGACGTAGGCGGCGCGAACTGGCCCGGCGGCTCATTCGATCCGGAAACAAACCGCCTGTACATTCATTCGCACGCAAGCGCGTATGCGCTGCGGAATGTGCCGGCCGATCTCGCCATGCCGGGTCCTAAGAACACGGCCGGCATGCTGCGGCCCGCAACCGAACCGGGCGAAGAAGAAGATCCCGCAGCGGCGCGAGCGGGCGGCCCGCGCGGACCCGGCACTCGAGGAGTACCCGGAGGGCCGCCCGGCGGACCTCGTCACAGCGTCAACGTCCAGGGCTT
>DASQDN010000408.1:0-5730 GCA_035634155.1 Bryobacteraceae bacterium
GGGTCTGGCGAGAGCAGAGGCTCGGTGACGATGAATGTCAGTGTATGGCCGGTCTTCGAGGGTTGCAGAAGTTCCTCCGGGAAGCGCTCGCCCGCGACGATCCAGTCCTCATCAGGAGGCGCGATGCGGAGGTCGATGCGGTGGAGGGAATGATTCCGGAAGCGGCGCAGCGGTTGCGTTTCCCCTTCGTCGACAACCGGGAAGACTTGCGCCTGCAGACGGCGTTCGGTCGGAACTTCAGGAACCTCGCGCAGTTTGGGCGCAATCGCGCGAGTGAACTTTGCAAAGGTTGTCGCCTCGTGCGTTTCTCCCCTGAACGATTCAGGCACTGTCCAGAGTTCATGGAGCGGTCGGGATGGCGAGGGCAGACTCAGACGAACGGCGAGGTCGTAGTCGAGCTCGACCGTTTCCATCGCCAGTTCGGCACGCTCGAGTTGAGCGCGGAGCGTGGTGGCCATGGTAGAAAGGCGCGCGTTGTTCAGCCATTCGTCGTTGGCCATCAAAAAGTGGAAGGCGCCCTCGGCATGAGAGCGCATCGCGTTCGCGAGGGCGAGATCAAACGGCGAATCGTGGGAGATTTCCCGCATCAGGCCGTCTACGAACCAGTCGCCCGTGATCGGCGGCTCGACACCGGCGAGCGCGATGGCGTTGGCTCCGGTTTGTTCTTCCAGCACCTGCAGCAGCACCTGCATCTCCGCGGCTGCGGCGGGCGTTCCGGTGACTACCAGACAGGACGCTTGCAGGCCGACGTCCTGTGCCAGCACGTGCGACACGGCTCGGCGGAGATCATGGGGGAGCAGAAGAAGGTCGCACCGCTGCTCGGTTGGTCCGATGTCGACGAGCGTGAGAAGGTCCTCGCCCCACATGTGTGTTGTGGAGGCGGCACGCACCTGCTCCATGACGCGCCTGGATTCGGCGTCGGGAAGAAAGCCCACACGCAGCGGCCAGTGCCAGCGCTCATTGGGTGACTTCAGCTCCTTGGAGATATAAACCGAGTCGGCCTCCACGGCGGGGCGCGATAACATTTTTGCGAGATGGAGCGCGTCGGTGTCAGGGAACGGCGCCACGTGCAGGCGCAAAGCATTGCGCTTGCGGCGGAGGAACATACGCCAACCCTCGGCCAGCGATGCAGCCTCGATCGGGTACTCTTCGAGTGCGGCCGCGTCACGCCATACGATCGCGTCACCAGCGGCGCTATCCTGGATCTCCGTCAGACGCCTCGCAATGCCTTCCACCGAGCCGTCGTAGCGCCACATCCCCCCGAGCAGCACTCCCATGGCAGCGAGCGCTTGTGCTACCGAATCGGCGTCGAGGCCTGCCGTCCAGCGAGTGAAACTCTGATTGTTCATTGCGTTTTCCCGAGTGATTTCTCAAGCTCAGTCCATTGCGACGGGCGCTGGCGCAGCCACTGGAGCACGGTCTTCGCATCGGCATCCAACTGTCGAGCGCCGGGCGCGTACAAAGATCGTATGATGTCGATTGCGGCGGCGCCGGAGAGGGTCCGTTGCTCGGTGCTCCCTTTCTGGCGCTGCACGATAACGCGGGGCTGCAGCATCCAGTGCGTGCCGAAGCTGGTGGATGCTCGGATCTCATCCGGCATTGTGAGGTACCAGAATGCGAAGTCCTCGCGTTGTCCGCGCAACGTGTAGCGAGCTTTTATGCTTTCCACTAGTTCGCGGGCGAGCAGGCTGGCAAAGCGGGTGCCCGCGGCGAAGGCTGGACCTACGCCTCGATCCTGGGAGAAGCTGTCCGAGTACCCTGACGCATCGGCGACCACGACGTGCATACGCGGCAGCGCACGACCTTCCGGAGCGGCTTCGATCGCTTGCCGAATCGCGTAGAGCAGCATCTCCATGCCGCGATTGTCCACGGCTCCGCCGTCGGTTACCCAGAAGCGGCTGCGATTATCGACGTCCACAGCAGCATTGGCGAACACCGGCGGGAAGTTCGCATTCAAAGCGGCGGCACGCTCCAGGCGGATGCTGCCGTCGTCGACCACGATTGGGAGCTTGTGCCTGGTGTTCGTTTCAAGGGGATCGCCAATGAAGCCTCGCGCCAGATTAAGATTCGTGACGATCAATCGCGCGCCGGCCAGTTCCGACGTAGTGGCCCGCTTGCGATAGCGGCGCTCGGCATCGAGAAACGACTGGTTCTGCTGATCGGCGGGTACGTCGGGTTTATCGAAGTGACCGGCGATGGATGTATTGAGAATCAGGCCGAAATCATTGACGGCGCCGAGAGTGCGGCGATCGGGGGGAAGCTCCCATCGGTCCTCGAAGCTTTCGGAAAGGAGCATGCCAAGGCGGCCGTGCGTCACCATGCGCCATTCGGAGGAGCGCTCCAGCACATCCTGAATGAACGGCGCGCTCATGTGCGAGAAGAAGCTGTCCCATGCAGCTTGCCTTTTGGACGCATCCTGCTGCAGAAGATCGGTGCGACGCCCGGCGAAGTACGCGAGGGCCGCGCCGCCGCCCGAGACTCCGCTGCCAAGCAGGATATCGCCGGCGGCGCCTCTGCGCGCCAGCGCCTCCATTACTGCGGCCGTGTAGAGCGCGGCTCGGGTGCCACCGCCGGATGCAGCCATCACGATGATAGGTCGACCGCTTGCAATGCGGTGTTCATCGAAGAGCAGCCGCGGTAATTGAACCCTGCCGCCTCCGGGCGCGCCGGCGACGATCTGTGGCGATTGCACACCGCCATGTATGCTCAAGCCGGCAGCGATGACGAGCAGCGCGAGGAAGGCCGCGACCAAGCGGTGATAATCGACCACGCGATCGTAGACGAGGTCCGGAGACGGCTTTGCCTTTCCGCCCGGCGCACCCGACAGAGCGATGGCTCGGACCAAGGCACTCATGTCGTAGGACTGGAAGTAGGTGACCGGGTTCGAGCCGCCCTGTTGCGGAGCGCGCAGGGCGATGAAGTGTGAGGGGCCGTGAATTTGCACCACGCGGCCTTCGGCGGGAACGCTCGTTTTCACACACTCAGGATCGATTGCATAAGGAATGGACGGCTGGTTGCCCGCGTCGGGATGTATGACGTTCAGGAGCTGCTGGGCGAGAAGGCGATTGACCCAATAGTCGTACCACCACGACAGGACGTATGCCGCTGCCACTGTAAGCGCGATGGTTTGACCGGCGGCGGTATCAAGCACTGTCTTCACGTACGATACGCCGGCCAGACGTGCGGCCGCGAGCGCAATCGCCAGCACGGATACGAACAAGGCGCCACCTCGGAAGAAGCCGCTTTGCAGGAGCTTCCACATCGTGTTGAAGCGGTCATTCAGTCCGGAAAGAAAGAGAGCGAGGAAGCTAATAAGAAGCGCACTGACCGCGACAAACGTGAGGTAGTCGGGCGGCGCAACGAGCGCACAAAGAGCGGCCGGCAGCAGCAGGTGGAGCGGGGCTCGAATCGGCACGGTGACGAAGGCTCGCAGGGCGCCCCAGAGGGTGACCTGACGAACTCCTCCGCTGCTGGCAAACAACTCGGTGCGTGTGAGGCATGTGCGCAGGTTGTTCTCGCCCGACCGCAGGGCTCGGAAGATAGCCCAGGCGAGCATCGATGCGAAGAGCAGCGCGGCTCCGAAGAGCGCGATGACGGGGATGTAGAGGTGCCGATACAAACCATTCGATTGGAAGCGGTCCGAACCTGCGAGCCAGACCACCGCGCACGGGATTGCGAGGATGACCAACTGCAGAACAAGGTCGGCAGATAGGGGCCAGTTCCGCTTTTCGGAATACGTTGTGACGGCAAGTAGAGCGGCTGCCGCAACAAGGAACGTAAGGATCGCGGCGTACGCTCGGAAGCCGGTGGTTGCCGAGCCCGCAATGGCGAGAGCGCAGAGAAATGCAGGGTATACGACAACCCCTAGCGTGTGGCGCTGAATCCCGAATCGCGAAAGAACGCCACCGCAGGTGCGGCGTAACGCGAGGTCACGGAAGCGGACATATTCGTCCACCTTGGCGATGCCATTTCCCAACCAACTGAGCATGTGAGACAGAACTATATCACTGCCAGGCGCTCTCAAGCTCGTCACTGCTAGCCGCTGCGACCTGTAGTGCGCATTACACATCAAACTAATGTGCAATCGATATTCAATTCATCCACGCAGCCCAGCGTGAGTCGGCGAGCCGTGCTCGCCTTAGGAGCCGGCGCCTTAAGCGCGGCAGTATTGCAGCCGACGCAAGCTGCAGCTAGTCAGAACTCGTTCCTGGAGGCTGTTCGGAATCACGCCATTCCGCTAACGGGCGAGTCTTCCGACTTTGACGCAATCTCCCACCTGACGCAGAAAGCTTCGTTCGTGCTTATCGGGGAAGCGTCGCATGGCACCCATGAGTTTTACGCGATTCGAGCCGCGATCACACGCAGGCTGATTGAGGAGCGCGGCTTCAACGCGGTGCTGGTAGAAGCCGACTGGCCCGACGCTTACACCGTGAATCGGTTTGTGCAAACCCACGGCAACGAGATCACGGCGGAACATGCTTTGTCGGTGTTCGACAAATTCCCGCAGTGGATGTGGGGCAACAACGACGTTCGCGACTTTGCGAACTGGCTTCGGGAGCATAACGCATCTGCCGAGACTCCGACCGGGTTCTACGGCATGGACCTTTACAGCTTATTCCGTTCCCGTGACGCGGTTTTGACGTACCTGGAGGAAGTCGATCCGGCGGAGGCGGCACGCGCACGGGAGCGATATGCGCCACTGTTCGAGGTGGGCGACGATCCTCAGATGTACGGGTACCTGGTGGCCACCCGGAGATTGGCGCCGGTGGCGGACGCCGTACGCGAGCAGTTCGAACAGGTGAAGCGAATAGCTGGAATTCACCGCACTTCCGCGGACCGGGCCGTTAGCGATGCCGCCTTCGACGCGGAGCAGAACGCGCGCCTGATGATGGACGCGGAGGAATACTACCGCCTCCTGTACGACCGCCGCGTGAATACGTGGAATCTGCGCGACCGGCACATGGCAGATACCTTGGACGCCCTAGCCGAGCGGCTGCGTGAGCGGGACGGTTATGCTCGCATTGTCGTTTGGGCTCACAATTCGCATCTGGGGGACGCGCGAGCGACAGAGTCGGCATACAGGGGCGAGTGGAACATCGGCCAACTGGTTCGGGAACGTCATCCGGGCGAGTCATTTCACATCGGCTTCACCACTCACACGGGAACGGTGATGGCTAGTTCGCAGTGGGGTCAGCCGGGCGTGGTCAAGCAGGTCAGGCCTTCGCTGGAAGGCAGCTACGAGCGCGTGTTCCACGACACCGGCATTGGGTCGTTCCTGCTGCCTCTGCAGGACGAGCGGTTTCGGTCTCCTATGCTTCAGAGGGCGATCGGCGTTCAGTATCTGCCCGAGACCGAGCGCCAAAGCCACTACTTCGAAGCACGTCTGGGAGAGCAGTTTGACGCGGTGATTCACATCGATGAGAGTCGGGCCGTGGAGCCGATCGCCGTGCCGGAAGTGGTTTCGCAGCGGGAGGCGGCCTAAAGCTCACCGGCAATGTGCGGGCCGGTTCCGATCGCTCAAGCTAGCCTCCATCTCGCGAGTAGGTGGCGGGGGGGATGGGAACTCGCACGGGCTTTCGGTCGAACGTCACCAAACAGGTCTGTGCCCTTCCCTGCTTATCGATGAACTCGCTCCGGACCGGGTCGACGTTCAGCACGCATTGCGCTCCCATGGAGGGCTTCTCCCGGAGACACATCAGGCGCCAAGTCATCGTCGTGCTGGATTGTTTC
>DASQDN010000409.1:0-3113 GCA_035634155.1 Bryobacteraceae bacterium
CGGCGCTTTTTCACGCAACTCCGGCGCGCGAGCACACGAAGCGACCAGGCACACGCCCGCCATCACCGCAACCTGCAGCCGCAACATCATCTGGTAGAAAGCGTCACCACATTACTCGACGCGTCGCCCACCACAATCCGCAATTCATGAGATCCCGCCGCTAATCCCGCCGGGACCAAAGCATTCACTTGATACAAACCCACAAACCCTGGCGCGAGCACCGCCGCCTGCACAGGAACACGCTGCCGATCGATCCACACCTCCACCGGCGCCTCCGTCGAACCATCCGCCCGAGCGGCGCCCAACCCCGTGCAATAAATCGCGACATAACGACCTGCCGCCACTGGCTCGCTTGCCGTCACCAGGGCAAACGTCAGAGCATCCAAAATCGCGCCGGCCCCTGTGCCTTGACCATTGGTCGTAAAGATCCCAGGACCCGCCGACCGCACCGTCAACTGCGTCAGGGCGATCTTTGATCCCGTAAGAACTTCCGCAATGGCCGTCCCGGGAGCCACCTCGAACGGAACCTGCGCATTCACCTGACCCTCGGATACGAAGTACAACGGCGCAGGAATTCCGTTGAACGTCACCGTGGTCTCCCCAAGCTTTGTCGGCAAAGGAGTTGCGGTCGCCACAACCGTGCTCGTCGCCAGCCCCGCTCCCCACAAGCTCACAATCGCCCCGGGAGCCACCGAGTCGGGACCATAATTCGCCGTATTCGTCACCGCATTCCGTGGATCCGGCCGCGACTGCCACGCCCGCAACACCTCCGCCGCTGGCTTCCCGCGCGGGTTATAGTCCTGATCCGTAGCCGATGGCGCCGGCACCGGCCAAGCCCACCAGAAGAACCCCTTCATCCAACTCGAATGCGGAGCCCACGCCGTGAACGCCGCATCGATGCAATTCCGCTGCTCCACCGGGTCATACTGAGCCGTCCGCGAAAAATTCCAGGGCTCGATATTCGTGCCCGAAGAACTGCGATAGCCAAGCTCTGTAAAGATCACCGGCTTGCCATACGCATCGGCGACATTCTTGATGGCGGCAACAATATCCAGCCGCTGCGAATTCCTACGCCACGCCGCCACAAGCTGCGCCAGCGAAGGACCAGCCTGATTGGTCAACGGAAAATATCCATCCAACCCGATCAAATCCACCCGATCCCAGAAGGAGACCGAAGTAAATTCATCCCCTGCCGATGTCGCGTTCGCCGCATACGTCACAGTGCCCGAATACACCGCGCGCACCGCATCGATCACGCGATACCAACGCTCCCGATTCGCGCTGCCGCTCACCGCTTTCAGTTCGGTGCCGACGCATAGCATCTCCACACCCTCATCGGCCGCCATCCGAGCATACTTGACGATAAATTCCGTGTAGCTCGCAAACCACGCGTCACGATCAGACGGGCTGATGCTCCCGCGCCATCCCCCGTCGTTCGTGTCGACATGCGGTTTCAGCATCACCTTCATGCCCTTGGCATGCAGTTCCGCAATCGCGCTGCGGATCGCCGCATCGGTGGGAGTCTTGGTACCGCTCGGCGCAATCGCGTTCGACGACACTGTCGGCTGATACCAGGTCAACAGGACACCCGCCCAATTCGCATTGGTAGCCGCCAACTCATCGCGCGACGACGTCGCCCCCGGATATCCGTACTCGTCGAACCACCACGAAACATGCGTGATGCCGTAATATTCGAACCCGCCCAAGCCTTGCCCCGACACGCGCTCCGTCATCATCATCACCGCCAATAACGCAACCGCGACGCGCTTCAAGGCTTCACTCCCGTATGCGTCAGGCACGAACCCGGCACCGCAACTTCATCCCCCACCCGGGGCGTCTTGCCACCCGAACACTCCACACGTCCGGAGCATCCGTCCTTGCATCCAATCACTTCCGTCACCCGGATCCGAAACTCACTCAACAAAGCCGCAACCGACGCCACCACCCCGCAAAACCCGTCGCCCTTCCAAGGCCGCACACAGACCGTATCTCCAACCGACTTGCCCGACGTCCGAGCCCCCGCCGCGCGCAGCAGCGCGACCACTTCCGCATGCCCCTCCCGCTCAGCGGCCTCCAGCGCCGTACCTACCCCACGATCGCTCAAGTTCAAATCCGCGCCAGCGTCGATCAGCAACCGCGCAATCTCCACGCGTCCACGTTCGGCCGCTTCGATCAAAGCCGTCTTGCGGGTAGCCGAACCCGCATTCACCGCCGCGCCGGCCGCTAATGCCTGCCGCACGCCTCGAGCTTCTCCCTTCGCCACTGCCTGTGTAAGAAGGCTCTCGCTCGATTCACCGAAAGCTGTGAGCGCGATCACAAGAATTCCTAGATACCGCATGGTGCTTTCAATAATCTCATTTTTTATGAAGCTTTTTAGGGTGGGTTCGCGCTCTATAGTACGAGGAAATCTAAATTGAGAACATTATTAGCTACGAGTGCGTTCGCCGCCGCCATACTTCTTCAAACAGCCTCGGCTGCAACTCTGACTGTCCCATCGCTGACGGTCCTCGGCACCGACGTGTTTAGCGGTCCCACGTTCACGGTCCCGGTCGATTACTCACCCACCGATACCCTGTCCTTCACGGTATCTGGCATCGTCAGCCTCCAGGGTGGTGGCGCCTTTGGAACGAACGCCGCGGGTGTAGTCGTTGTTCCTGGATCCGCGGGAGTCGGGCAGAGCGCTCCGAACGGCAGCACCACCTTTGGCTCGCTGCTTCTCGGAAACAACGTGATTCCCTTCGTTCAACTCTTCGCGACGGACGCCTCCAATGGCCTCGGAAGCGCGAATCCCCCGACCGTACTTGCGTTCAGCGACACAATCGGCAACATCTTCGGTAGTGGTTTGAGCGCGGGAACCGTGCTTGAGTTCCGCATCTCGGATATCAACACCGGAGACAACGGCGGGCAGTTCTCCATCCGTCCAGATGACGCTGGCGCTGTTCCCGAACCCGGCTCATGGCTCCTAGCCGCATCCGGCGTAGCTTTGGTCGCCGGCACGCGCCTTCGCCGCCGAGTTCGCTAATTCTCAATCACCAACCCTTAAATGAGGGACAGCACCTTCTAGCGGGCTGTCCCAATATTCCGGCCACGCCGGCCCGCCAACCTTCCGCATC
>DASQDN010000410.1:0-3098 GCA_035634155.1 Bryobacteraceae bacterium
CGCCACTACTGTACCGATTGGACGCTGAGCAGCTTAAGGAAGGGAACTCATCGGAGGGATCGCATTGTCCTCCGACCCGCCGTCTTTCTTCTTGATCAAGGCGAGTTGTCCGCGAATCGCACGCAGGCTTTTGTCGGAGAGCATCAACCGGTCGCGAGACAACTCACGAGCCGACAGGCATTCTCTGGTGACTCCGTCCTCGGCATGAGCGCTGGTGCGAGCCAGCATGTGAACCATCTCATGAGCCATGACGCGGCCAAGGGCGCGGCCAAATAAGAAGTCTCCGCGGGCGTAATCGCGACCGGCCATCGTCCGCTTTAGTAGGGACCGTACGCGGTCGCAATCGACAGCGCCGAAGGAGAGGATCTCGCCATCGATCGAATGCGTGAAGGCCAAGGGTAGCCCAAGCTCATCGGGAAGCAGTGGAAAGCTGTCCATCACGCATTTGCCGCGCATCTTGAACACCAGGATCTCGTTTAGGTCCTGACGTTGCGCGGATTCGGCGATGGACGTCCATTCAATTCCCAGTCCCGAGTCTCGCAGGATTGTCTCTGCCTCGATCTGCATCTGGCGCACAACGTCTGCCCCAAACGCCTTCTGCTCGAAGTCCAGAGCCACCGAGACGCGCACCTGACGCTGGACGCCATCGGTCGCGGCAAACAAAGGAAATGTTGCGAACGCTGCAATCCAAAGGTAGACAAGCACAGCAGGCCTCTCAAGACACAGGGAGAGCTAGGAGCGAGATGCGCCCCGCGCATTAAGTATATTCGATCCTCAACTCAACCGCTCGCATCTACGAGTTCATGATGGCCCACAGCGGCGGAGCGTGCGATGAGTAGCGAGTTGCAAAAGCTGTATAGCATGATTGACGACATCGAGATCGCCATGATGACTACGCGCAGGAGGGATGGACACCTGTTCTCGCGCGCCATGGCAACTCAGCGGCGCGCTGACGGCGCCGACCTGTGGTTCGTCACTTCTGATGGCAGCGCAAAGTTGACACACCTGGCGCAGGACCCTCATATTAATCTTTCGTTTTACCGCGAGAGCAGCAGAGAATGGATCTCGGTGTCAGGAACCGCTGTCATCTCGCGCGACCGGGGTAAGATTCATGAGCTGTATGCCCCTGACTGGAAGATGTGGTTCGGCGATGAAGGCGATGCGCGCGACGGCGGCCCCGACGACCCGCGGATGGTGTTGATCGGGGTGCAAGTACACGCGGCGGAGTTCCTGGAAGTGAATAAGCCGAAGCCGGTGATCCTGTACGAGATGGTGAAAGGGTGGGTTACCGGAACCGAGCCGGAACTCGGCGAAATGCACGAACTTCGCGAACCACGGCGTCCTAAAGAATAGCCGCTCGCGCCTCCAGGTTTGTCTTCAAGCTTTATCGAACTGCTTACGGAACTTCGCGATTTCTTCCTTGGAAGGCGACCAGTTGGTGTCGCACGTATTGCAGTGGAATACGAGTCCACCCGCCTTCAAGGTGTCTTCGAACTCTTCCTGACTGAACTTGACCGCCTTGTTGTGGTTGTTGGGACAGACTACGTCGAACTCGATCCGGCTGCTCACGGGCACTCCTGTTCAAGAGACTCTTGCAGGAACATCCTACCGCATCCATGTCAATTGGTTGTGTTCGGCCCATAGCGCAAGGCCATATACACGAGAGCCTGTCAGCGGGTTATTTCGAGAATATGAATCTTGGTCTTCGTTCTGATGAACGTCGGGCCCGTCGTTTGCGGCGGATTATTTATCCTGATTATTGCCGTTGTTCTCACTGCTTGAGTTGCTGGAATTGACCCTTCCGTCATGCAACATGCAAACGGCTGCAAAACGCTCCAGCTAACCTGAGATCGATCCCATCCCGCTTCTCGGCGATACGCATCGTCTGCGTGCGCCAAACCAAAGCAACACTCGTGATCCAAGGAAAATGACGCTCAAAACGGGGACCAGTTATGGATGCAAACGCACAGGTTAGAACATTTCTTCTCGTAGATCCCCAATCGGGTGTCTCCCTCCCAACCGGGGAAACTCTGCGCCACATACAGGATCGGGTGCTACCGATCGGCGCCACCATCAACGGCGTGCGTATAGCGAGTGACGATACACGGGCCCCTCTCTACACATCCACGGCCGGATGGGTGAAGGTGAGTGCCTCAACGGGTGTACAGATCGGAGAAGGGTCGGAGGTGGTGATTGCCTGCGAGAACGTTGGAAAGTTGCGGACCGCAACTTTCGCGTCCATGGATCGGGCCTCGACCAGCTTGGACGATCACTGTATAACGGGCTGCGCTGGACCAGGTGAGGGGTTACGACCAAAGCCCTTGCGCGTACGCGACTCGACCAGACGCTCATTCATGATCTTCGTGAGTTCCGGCACGTTGAAGCCGACCGGCTTGAACATCGCGTCCGTCATGCCGACCCAGCGCGCCACCGTACGCGGGATCGCGAGCAGCTTGTAGTTCTTGTAAGCGGGCGTGAAGTTCCAGCCGAGATAGCGGCTGGTGGTGATGAAGAACAGCATTCGCTGCTCCACCACGCAGAACCGATCTATATCCACCCAGCGGTGCGAAATGCGGCGGGCGGCGGAATGATAAGTGAAGCCCTCATCGTCTAACGTAATTGTCGAGTTGCGGAACACGAGCCAGACCACCAACGCGCCAATTGCGAACATCATACCCAGTCCTCCCGAGCCCCTGCTCGCAAGAAACAGGGGCGCAACGACGCCCAATCCGATTCCCGCGATCAGGAATCGCCGTGATTCAGGGCGCAAGACGCAGGGGATACCCCCGACTCGAGAAACGTAGGGGGTAGTTTGAGGGCTCGACATGGGATCTTTCTTACTAAGGGATCGGCACGCGAGCCGGATTCCTTGAGATCCCACTTAAAGGTTTATGGACGGACTCTCAGGGCCTTTACCGAAAGAGCTTCGGCAGCATATAGCGAAGGTGGTCGCGCCACGTGCCCCAGTCGTGACCGCCGTCGCCACCGATGTAATAGTCGTGCTTGATCCCGGCTTTATCAAGCGACTGATGAAGCAGCACACTTCGATTCGTCGGCGTGTTCTCAAACGTGCCCAGGCCGACGAACAGGTAGTCCAA
>DASQDN010000411.1:0-6312 GCA_035634155.1 Bryobacteraceae bacterium
CTCGCCGCTCCAGTAATCCGTCAATACCGCTCGTGTGCTGTTTGCAAGCGTGGGATTCGTCTCCCAAGTCGCTTGATGATTCGGCAGTGTGGAATACGACGACCCATCGCCGCCCAACTCACGCCAGTACGGGCGATGGAAGCCGACCATCATCTTTGCGTTGAATCCATACCCGAGGTTCTCAATCGCGTGCATCTTCGCCGCGGAAAGACCTAGTCCGCCAAGATCGACGGCAGCAAGCGTCGTAAACGGAATCGCAAACACCACTACGTCATGGATCGCCGTTGCGCCGCCGGCGAATGCGAGCTTTACTTTGCCTGCCGCTGTCTTTGAGGCGGCGGTCAGCACTCGATTGGTCACCAGTTGGCCTGGATGCAGCCGAGCCGCCAAACGTCGTGGAATCTCTTCGTTACCCTCGACGATGTGATATCGCTCGTCGCTGAAAACACCGAATGGCGTGAACTTCGACCTGCGATCGGCGTGAATGAAGAGAAGAAAGTTCAGGCAGCTCTGGTCTTCCGTCGAGCGGCCGTACTCAGCCACGTACGCCTGTTCGACAGCGGCTTTCACAATCGGCCCTGCGCGCCGGGAGTCCAGATACTCGCGCAGGCTCATCCAGTCCAGCTTCTGATCGTCAGGCGTCCACTGCAAAGCGCTCGGTTCCGGCGACAATCGCCGGATGTCGGCACGCATCGCAGGAGTAAAGGCACGAAACTCTTCCACCACTTTCGCCTCGGGAATCGGCTTGTCGCTCAGATGATCGAAGTAGTAGAAGACCTCACCGGGCTGTTTGCCGACATCCTCCACGGTCAGTCGAAATTCCTTCGCATACGCCAGCATCGTCTTATGCAGGTTGTCGATGAGCTCGCCGCCTAATTCCACCACCTGGCCGGGAAACAGATTACTGCCGCCAAACGATTGGCAGCGGCCGCCGGCTCGAGACGATCCCTCATAAAGCGTGGCGCGGATACCCGCCTTACGCAGCTCGTCCGCACAAGCCAGCCCGGCTAGGCCGGCGCCCACGATCCCGACTTGCAGATTGGAAGGGCTCGGAGCCGACTGCGCCTGCTGGCGCGTTAAGGCGAGTCCGCCAACGGCTCCCGCCGCCGACCTCAGGAAGTCGCGGCGAGTACTCCCGCCAGGAGCGGGCTGCAATGCCTTTCGTATCGTGTGTTGGAGCTGCTTAAGCGCAGGGGTATGGGTTCGCATGACGCACTGAATATATACGCGCATTCCCCCCGCGATCACGCTCAGCCAATTGCAATGTTATCTTCGCTCTGTGACACAGATGATCCTCATCGCGGGCCCGTATCGCTCCGGCACAGGTGACGACCCGCAGCGAATCGCCGATAACGTGCGTGTGATGGAAGACTACTGCCTTCCGATCTTCAGAGCTGGACACATTCCGATCCTGGGCGAGTGGCTGGCCCTGCCGCTGGTGCGTCTGGCCGGCTCCACTCGCATCGGCGATGAAGCCTTCAGTGACATTTTTCATCCGGTCGCCGCGCGACTCCTGCAGAAGTGCGATGCCGTCCTGCGTGTCGGAGGACCATCAGCCGGAGCCGATGAGATGGTTCGCGTCGCGCAGGATCTGGGCCTCGCCGTCTACAACAGTATGGAAGAGATTCCCAGTGCAACCTAGATTGCTGCGTTTTCACTCATAATCGGACGATGACGCGACGCTCGCTTTTCAAGATCGCCGCACTGGCCACGGCCCTAGGCGGCGGCCGGCTCGCGACGCCGCAGCTGCCGCCAAGTGCGGGCATCCGCCTTGCGGTGTCCACGTACTCGTACTGGCACTTTCGCGGTGACCGCTATCCAATCGAGAAGGTAATCGACAACGCAACCGACCTTGGATTCGATGGTGTGGAGATCCTGCATCGTCAGATGGAGAATGAAACTCCTCAATACGTGAACAAACTCAAACAGCTTGCCTTCAAGCGTGGGCTGTCGATCCCGATGCTCTCCATTCATCAGGACTTCGTCTCTCCCAGCGCCGACGATCGCCGCAAAGACATCGCACATACGATCCGCTGCATCGATCTGGCGGCGCAGTTGGGCGCACCGGCCATCCGGCTCAACTCAGGTCGTTGGAACACCATCGCCTCTTTCGACGACCTGATGAAGGTGAAAGGAGACGAGCCGCCGATTGAAGGTTATACGAATGAACATGCGCTGTCCTGGGTGGTGGAATCGATTCGCGCCTGCCTGCCTCACGCCGAGAAGATGGGCGTGGCGCTCGCGCTTGAGAACCATTGGGGTTTGACGACAGACGTTGAGATGCTTCTGCGGATCTGGAAAACCGTCAATTCCCCTTGGCTGGTCATCAATGCGGATACCGGGAATTTTCCTGGCGATCCTTATGAAGGTATTTCCAAGCTCGCTCCGCATGCAGCCATCGTTCAAGCCAAGACGTATCACGGCAGCGGAGAATGGTACACGCTGGATCTGGATTACAAGAAGATCGCCGCGATCCTGAGGTCCGCGGGATTTCGGGGATGGGTATCGCTCGAGATGGAAGGCAAGGAAGACCCTGCATCCGCGGTCCCCAAAAGTCTTCAAACCCTGAGGTCAGCATTCGGCTAACCTGCAGTCTCTCTAGCGGTGCATTCGCCGCACCCACAAACCTCTCCCAGTTGCCACCAGAGCGGCTGCAATCATACCATCGATATCGGAAACCAACATGACCCGCAGACAACTGCTGAGCACACTGGCCGGAACCTCTGCAATGTACGCGCAAAACGCGCAAAGCACCGGCGGCCGACCGAACGTAGTCGTGATCGTCGCAGACGACATGGGCATCGGCGATCTTGGATGCTATGGAACTTCCGAAGCACGGACTCCACATCTGGACCGGCTTGCGAGTGATGGAGTCCGCTTCACTGACTTGCATGCCAACTCGCCCGTCTGCTCGCCGTCGCGAGCATCGTTGCTCACCGGCCAATACCCGCAGCACTGCGGCATTCCGCAGATTCTGTTCTCAAAAGCCGACTTCGGAGTGCGGGGCTTGAAGACGGGGACACGGACGCTCGCCTCCGAGCTGAAAACTGCCGGCTACCGCACGGCAGCCATCGGCAAATGGCACCTGGGCAGCAGCCCGGAAAGCCGGCCAATGGCGCAAGGGTTCGATTCCTTTTTCGGCTTTTACTCCGGATGGATCGATTACTATTCCCATCGCTACTACACGCTCGGCGGCGAACCGCTGTTCCATGACCTTTGGCGAAATGAAACGGAGGTGTTCGAAGAACCTGCGTATCAAACCGAGATGCTCGGCAAAGAAGCAGCGGCATTCATCGCGAAGCAAACCGCGGCACAACCGTTCTTTCTCTACCTCGCATTCGGCGCGCCCCACTATCCGATGATGGCTCCATCGAAGTATCTGGAACGTTTCCCGCCAACGATGGATCGCGATCGCCGGCTTCACCTCGCCATGATTGCGGCGCTGGACGATGCGGTCCACGTTGTGCGCTCGGCAATCGAGGCCCAAGGTCTCACTAGAGACACCGTCGTATTCTTCATGAGCGATAACGGCGCGACGCACGAAGTCCGTGCCGATCATAAAGGCAGGCCTTACGAAGGCGGCAGCAACAAGCCCTTTCGCGCGTGGAAGGGCAGTCTCTTCGAAGGCGGCACGCGAGTTCCTGCCATGCTGGCGTACCCGGGCCGAGTCGCTCCACGAACCGAGACCAGTCCATTAGCCGCGATGGACCTGATGCCGACCATCCTTCGTATGGCAGGCGCGGAATCTCCCAAGGACATGGATGGCGTCGATCTCTCGGGCCTTCTTCTGAATAGGACTGCCGTGGCCGACCGGACAATCTTCTGGGACTACGAGGGCCAGAGCGCCGCTCGTTCCGGGCGTTGGAAGCTCCTTACGAGTTATCGCGAAGGTCTCGGCATGCCTATGCAGAAAGGTCCTTGGCTGTCTGACCTCGCCGCTGACCCAAGTGAATCGCGAAACCTCGCGACCGAAAATCCCGAGCTAGTAGCGAAACTCACCGACGCGATTATGACCTGGCGTGCAAAGTATCCATAAAGGAACAGGGCGCGACCGTATCTCACGGCCGCGCCCCGCCCGAGCTAAAATTCTGCCTTTGACGCCATCTGCCACCGATGAGGGACGTAGTTGGCGAACGTTCCAAGATACGACCCGCGGTGCCCGGGCCATCGACACAGTTGTTCGGGTCGGCCAGATTCGTGTGGTTCAGGAAGTTGCGCTGCGGCCGGCGCCAAGGACCGCTGACCTGCCCATTCGTAACCAGCGGAGTTTCCGCCGTGACGAACCATCTGAATTGACTCGCATCATCGCGAATGGATTGCCGACGATATCCGGCCGGCGCCATCCGGTATCACGATCGGAATTGCAGTCGCGATAACTCGGAGTGAAAGGCTGACCACTCATCCAGCTATGCGTGCCGTTTATCTGCCAGCCGCCGAAAAGGAGATCCCGGCGCATTCGACAGAAAGCGCTGGCCTTTGCCAAACGGCAATTCATACAACGCAGCACGAAGAACACCTGCTCGCGATTGTTGCTGGCCGGACCTCGCGCGAGCTTTGCGTCCCGGTTGTAATAGGCGCCGTCATAGTCGATATTCTTCGGCTTGCGCTGATTCGTGGTCAAAGGTCCGAATCCGTTGATTTTCGCTTGATTCACATCGTAATCGCCATCCGTGCGTGCGAACACATGGTGCCCTTCGTGCCCACGTCAGCGACTTCGAACGAAGCATCGACTGCGATCTGTCTTTGAATCATCAAATTCCATGCGTCCACGGTAGGGAACCGGATCGCATTCGAGATCATAAACGCGGTAACACCATGGGGCAACATGTGGCTGCCGTTCGGCCCCGGGCTGTGACGCGAGAATGCTCGCCGGATCGAGCTCGCGCGGGCCGCTGTCCAGCGTGAACACTCGGTCGTAGTTGTTGGCAGGCTGATCGGATTGAATTCCGAGACCGGCAGATTCTGGGTTAGGTTGTGTCCGAAGATGGATCCGAACACTCCAAGGTTGTATCCGCGGGGGTATCCGGTGCGGATGACCGTCTTCTCGTTGAGTTAATACGCTATGCCCAGCTGCGGCGCGAACAACTTCCAGCTCGTCTTCACGCCCAGATCTAGTCCGACTCCCTCGCGGGCCACTACGATCTCGCCGGTGGTCGAATCAAGGAAGCCGCCCTTGCCTGCGCCCCTCACCTTTTGCGGACGATAAATCTTCCACCGCAAACCGTAGTTGATCGTCAGCTTGCGGGTAGCACGCCACGTATCCTGACCGAAGAAGAACCATCGGTTCTGCGACTCACTCGCATTTAGAACAGGACTGACATACCGCTCAAGCCGGGAAACATCGCCAAGAAGAAATGTTGCGAGCCCGGAACCACCACGCGCGGGCCCCTGCGTTCGCGCCGCATAGAACTGGAACTCGCCCGATCGATGGCGATCGCTTGGCACACGGAGATTGTTCGCTCGTCGAATGTCGGCGCCGAACATGAAGGTGTGATTCCCCGTAATCTTGGCACAGTTGTTTACGAATTGGATACTGATGCTCGTCCTGGATCAACGGGCAGTTGCACCCATTCACGCCGAGGAAGTAGCCGAAGCGGAGCGGAATACTGCCGCCGCTTCCATAGCCCTTCGCATGATTCCGGCGTATTCGCCGCAGGCGCGACGGCGAATGGAGCGAAGCTATGGAACCTGGCAGGGACGCCTGCCGCAGAAACTGCGGCTCCGCGGGATCAATGATGTAATCCGGGCGAATGAATTTCTCCGCACCCAATACATTGCCGAATCAACGGCAAATTCGCAAGGAAAGCCGCGCAGGGAGTCGAAGCTTCCGGGCTTATTTCTAGGAGCGATCGCCCAAGTGCAGCGTGGTGAAATTGTCGTCGATGGCCTGCACTCCGAACTTGCTTCCGAACACCTGACGAAGCCCGCCAAAGAACAAGCCGAACAACACGGACGCCACAATCAGCCCCACGGCAAGCAGCGAGATCGCCAGGAGCATGTCTCCGGGATTCTCGTACTTGGGCACATGCTCACTCCAGGAAACTTTTGGCTGATAGGACACTGAGGCCAGCAACTGATCGGCGGCCAGCGGCGAAGCGTCTAACACCATTGCGACCATCGGTCCGTGCCGCCGCACCTTCCATTCCTCCCGTTTCTCCAGTTCCCGGAAGCGCTCACCTGCGATCTGCGGGGTTGGATAAGAGAACAAGAGCAGTCGTGCTTCCCCGCCCTCTGTCTTATAGCTGGCGATCTGGCCTTCGGCGCCCTTGTTGAACCCGACCAGGTTTGAGGGGACGCGCGGCTCGAACTTAG
>DASQDN010000412.1:0-24852 GCA_035634155.1 Bryobacteraceae bacterium
CGGAATCTCATGACCCGCCGCGATTCCAGCGAGCAGGGCCGCCGCAGCCGTCCATCGAACAAGAAGCACGCGCAGTTGGTTGTTCACTCGGAAATGAATCGAGTATGATAGCGTAGCTCAGCCCGCGGGAGGTGGGCGACGCCGATGATGCGCCAATACACTCGTTCCGCTGCTGCGTTGGCCGGCCTCGCCGCGCTAACCGTCGGCCTCTCGGTTCTGGAGAAGCGATCCACGGTGGAAGCCGCCGCCGTTCAGGCCCCGAGGTTCGAAGTCGATCCGCTGTGGCCCAAGCCGCTTCCCAACCATTGGGTGATCGGCGCGGTAATCGGGGTGTCGGTCGACGCCAACGATCACGTCTGGATCATTCATCGTGCCGGCTCCCTGGAGCCGAAGGAACAGTACGCCACCATGAATCCCAAGGCGTCCGAGTGCTGCGCCGCAGCGCCTCCCGTCCTTGAGTTCAATCAAGCCGGCGACCTCGTCGGCCATTGGGGCGATCAACCCGCCGCTGGTTATACGTGGCCTTCTTCGAACCATGGCATCGACATCGATCACAAGGGCAACGTGTGGATCGGCGGCAATGGTCGCGGCCAGCAGCCCGCGCCGCTGGCGCACGATGAAAGCCGCATGGCAGCCGCCGGAGCCGTGCACGACAGCATGGTGTTGAAGTTCAATCGCGGCGGCAAGTTCCTTATGCAAATCGGTAAGCCGAACATGAGCAAGGGCAGCAATGACATCGAAAACCTGCGCTTGCCCGCCAAAACTATCGTTGATCCTAAAACCAATGAACTCTACGTGGCCGACGGCTATGGCAATCGCCGCGTGATCGTCTATGATGCCGATACCGGTAAGTACAAGCGTCACTGGGGCGCGTATGGGGCCAAGCCCGACGATACCCAACTGCCACCCTACAATCCAACCGAGCCCCCCGCCAAGCAGTTCCGCACGCCCGTGCATTGCGTCAGTCTCGCCACCGACGGCCTGCTCTACGTGTGCGATCGCACCAATGACCGCATCCAGGTCTTCAAGACCGACGGCACTTTCATAAAGGAAGCATTCATTGCGAAGGAAACGCTGGGAGACGGTTCGGTCTTCGACATCGCTTTATCGAAAGACCCGCAGCAGAAGTACTTATATGTGGCCGACGGCTCGAACATGAAAGTTCATGTGCTGCAGCGCGACAGCCTCGAGGTCCTCACCACATTCGGCGACGGCGGCCGGCAGCCCGGGGCCTTCTACGCCGTCCACAGCATTGCCACCGATTCGAAGGGGAACCTCTACACGACCGAAACCTATCGCGGCCAGCGCCTGCAGAAGTTTCACTACAAAGGACTCGCGCCGGTCACCAAGAAGGACCAGGGAGTCGTTTGGCCAAAGTTGTCGAGGAACTAATATCGAAAACGGGGCGAGCCCTCTAGCTCGCCCCGTCCTCTGCAGCTAAGCCTCAGCAGACTTGCGAACACGCCTCGCGAGCACTAACCCAACTAACGCCGCGCCCGCGAGCCCGATCGTGGCCGGCTCCGGAACCGGCTCCAGGAACCCGCGAATCTCACCACTCGGAAACGCACTGGAATGGACGTTCAGGTAGGCGCGTCCGGACATAATTCCCGCAAACAGCGCTGCCTCCGCCGCAGGAACGCTCCCCGCCGCAGTCACGTACGGCGCGCGGAAGCTGGAAGCAAGCGACGTGTTGAATGTTTCGTCGTAGAAACCGGTCGGCGTTGTCGGAAAGCCCAAGAAGGAGGGTGTCTGCGTTGCCACAGGTCCCAACGTGTCGAGAACATTTGGATCCAGAAGCCCGTTGATGACGTGAATGTGAGAGGCGGTAACGCCGCTCAGGATTCCCGAGTAGCTGACAACCACTCGCAGCGTATGCGCAACCGGATCGATCGTCACCAGCGTATACCCGGTAGCTGTCGACGCGTTCGGGGGCTCCTCCGCCGGCCCCGACAACCCTGCCGTAAAGGTCATCGGCGCAGCCATGCCAAACACCGCGCTTGCCGCTAGAAGCACCGGCAGCGCTATTATTTTCTTTTTCATCCCAATCCTCCGCAATGAACATGCGTGGGCGTCGGAAGGACACCTCACGAGTGGAGTGTATCGGGATTGGGCGTAGACTGTATGGTTAATCTGTAAATACGCTGTAAAAACCTTGTAAACGCGGTGCTATTCTTTCACGCGCTTGGCCACGAGTTCCTCAGTAGCGAAATCGCCCACTTTGCGTGTGAACTTGATCTCATCGCCGGCAACCGTGCCCTTGTACTCGACCGCAATCTTGTTGCCTTGAAACTCAAGGTTCTCCACAAACGTGACCGTATCGCCCGAAACGGCGCCCTGTTCCAAAGCGGACTTGCCGTGCTCGGACTGCGCCGTGCCGGTCAACTTACCGCCCTCTAACTTGAACTCGTAGGTGTAGTTTTGAACACCGATCTGTGTGTCGAACGAAGCTTTCCACTTACCGGAAATGTCCGCGCCGAATACCGTCGAAACAGCTACCATCAGCAGGCAAATCAAGAGACGCTTCATGCGAACTACTCTACCGTACTTGCCGTACATCAAGCCCCGGCGGCGCTCCGACTCGCGGGTTCGCCCTTGGCCTTCTCCACGAACTGGTCCAGCGTGAGCGGCTCCGAATCGCCACACACGCTTTCGACGATATGCACTCCCAGCCTGCGGTAGCTTTCAAATTGCGATTCCTCGAAGAACTGGTCCGCCGTGCTTTCGTGAGGAAACGCAGGATTGGCCGCCGCATACTGCCGCACATCGGCCGGTTCGTCGCCGTTGAGCGATGGCTTGATGTACACAAGTACACCGTCCTCTACGCCCGGCCCATCCACAGCCGAGTAATGTATCCGAGCAGTCGTACAGTGCCGTGACGAGCAGGGTCCTCCATCCGCAAACACGATTGGAATACCCAAGTCGATATTGATCTTCCGTACCGCATTCCCCAGGTCTTCGTACACGTACTTCGGATCGCAACCCGCGTCCGACACCACAATCACCCGACATCGCCGCAGCACTGCTTCATAAATCGCAAGATTCTCGAAGTGCCCGCCGTCGGACAGGTAAACCCACGGATTGGCGTCATCGGTCAGGCCGAACATCTCATCCAGGAAGGGCCGCAACCCAAACGTCGGCCCCGACTTCTTCCAGGAGTTCCCCTCCGAATGCGGGTT
This sequence comes from Bryobacteraceae bacterium, assembly GCA_035634155.1. Classification (GTDB taxonomy): domain Bacteria; phylum Acidobacteriota; class Terriglobia; order Bryobacterales; family Bryobacteraceae; genus DASQDN01. Next base: position 3,177 of record DASQDN010000412.1, read on the forward strand.
CCCCAACCACCAGCCCAGCCGCGCATTGAACAGCATCATGACAATCGTTAGCAACGGTGACGAGTTGTATCCCATGTTCGGGCTCGCCGCCGCCCCGGACACCGTCACCGCAGTGCCGAGAGAGATCGGGTCCTTGCCGCCGTACTCGGTCGAGGTCCGGTACCCGAGCCGGCAACTGCCGGTATGCAGCCGGGTCGACGTGAACGGCGCGGCCTTGCGTTGCTGCCACGCCAGATTCTGCCCCTTCACCAGGTTCAACGTCATGTTCACAATGTGAAGCGGCTTGGACGCGCTCAGTTCGCACATCGGCATGTTGTCATTCTTATCGAAGCCCGTGAAGGGATGCGGATTGCGGCTTGGATTCGACGCGCCCAGATACGCTCGGATCAGGCGCAGCCGGTACATCGCGTGCAGCGAAAACTTGTTCACGTTGATCGGCCACGATGCGCCAATGCTGATCGCGAGGTATCCGGCCATCATCATCCACACCGGCGCGGTCTCCTGCCACAGCCGTGGTCCTGGAAGGTGCGGCAGCCGGGTGTGAATAAATCGCAGCACGCCGGTATTCAAGTGCGCGATTGCCATCGCCAGCAACAACAGAAACGCAGGAAGAACCAACTTGGCGGCCAACGCGGCAAGGCGGTCCACCGGACCCACCTCGCCTGACTCACTGTTCGATTGCGGTCCTCCGCTCGACCCCTTCGGCAGAAATCCCAGCCACGCCGTTAGTCCGCCCAGTCCCACGGCCGATGCAGCCGTCGTCAAGCTATGGCCCAAATAATCCAACCAAGGCGCGGCATAAAGGATACAGCCCGCCGCGATTGGCCAAATCAGTGTCGGAAGCAGCAGCCAGCCGCCCGAATGCGCCCACCATTCGCGATCCTCATCTTCGGTTATTTCGCTGGTGCCGCCCACCAGAAGCGTGCCCGCGAACAGGAACACACTCATCACCAGCGGAAACGCGGCGCAGGTATACAACGGCGCATCCACGATCCATCCCGTCGTGGCATCCGGCGGGAACACTCGCGTCAGCAGGAATCCCGCGGCGCCGCCAACCGCGCCCGTAATCACCGCCACCAGCGTAGCCTCCAACCCGCGCCGCAGCGGAGGATGCTTGTAATGCGCCCATGCCGCCATCGCTCCCGCGAGCATGCCGCCTCCATGCATCACCGCGCCGAACACCATGAAGTGCCGCAGGTCCACGGCATTCTTGCCATCGCGAATCAGATGCAGCCACGCGGTAGGAAACGGACCGGCCGGCCACCAGGCCCAAAATGCATTCAGATGAATCGCAGACAGCATCAGCGACCCCAGGCACAGGACCAGGTAACGATTTGTCCCCAGCCGCGCATTCCCCGAACTCGGCAGATCGAAGCCGACATATCCGGTCCCCACCGCGCCCGCTAGAAATCCGGTCACCAGCAGGAACGTCAGCGTTGCCTCGCCCACCTGTCCCGCCGGCACGCGAGCCAGTTGAAAGCACAGCAGCGGAATCAGCAGCACCGCCGCCAGGAAAGGAATCAGCACCAGCCAGTTCAGGAACATATTGCGCAGCACCGTCGCCACCAGAGTCCACGTGTCTGTGGATAAAGCGCCCAGCCGTGGACTCAAATAGCTGCTGAACCGCCGCAGATGCTGCACCGGTTTGGGCTCAGGCTCAAACGTCGTCGCCGGCGGAGTGGCCAGTTCCCTCACCACCGCCGCCGCGCCGCCCACGCGCTTGGCCCATGCCGAGAACCAACTCCCCAAATAGCCGCCGCCGGACACCGTGGATAGGTAATCGAACTCCGTCACCAAGGCAGTGGACCCATCGGGCCGCACCGACCGTGACGACAGCGCCTGCAACACCCCGAGCCCGAACGTTGCGCTGCGAATGCCTCCGCCGCTGAAGCAGAGCGCTGATCGGTTGGCTTCATGCAAGCGCTTCATCACCGCTAAGCGATAGCGATTCTCTGCTTCCGACTTCCGTGGGTCCTCATCGTCCAAGCCGCGAGTCCTGCGGTACGCCTGCCGCAATGCGGCGGAGTCCGCGTCGGGCCCAAGGCCCTGCAGCGACCAGTACTCCTCGTCGAGCACTTCAAGGTAGGTAAGACAACCCTCCGGCAGAGACATAGCGTGAGTCTACAGCAAAACGACAATCATGGGAGACTGTGTAAACATGAATGCCTCCCGCCGAGGTCTGGCTTTTCTGCTCCCCTCCATCGCCGCGATGACAGCCAACGCGCAAGCTCCTGCTACCGCTCGCAAGCCGATGGCTTCGACCTTCTATCCCACCGAGGCTCTTGCCTACCGGTCCTCAGCCACCAAGAAAGGCAGGCAGTTCCTCAACGGCGTAAACCGGTCCGGCTTCGGCCTGGAGCTTCACGAGACCATCATGACGCCCGGGACCGAGACGCATCCTCCGCACAAGCACGCGCACGAGGAGATCGTCATCATCACTGAAGGAACCATCGAATACTACGTGGAAGGCAAGACGCAGCGAGTCACCGCCGGCTCGGTCGTATACATCGCGTCGAATGAAATGCACAATGCCAAGAACGTCGGCGATGTGCCGTCGCGCTACTACGTAATCGAGCTACGCGGATAACATCCCGCCTAGCCCGCCGGTGCTGTCGGCGAAGCGCTCGACCGGCGTGCCGAAGGCATCGAGCATGGACACGTAAAGATTAGCCGCCGGCGCATCTTCGCCGGCAACAAGATGCTGGCCCGAAGCTATTCGCCCACCCGCTCGACCGGCAAGCACGAGCGGCAGCTTGTGCGGATCATGCGTATTCCCGTCACTAAGCGCGGACCCGAACAGGATCATCGAGTTATCCAACACGGACCGCTCACCTTCCTTCATTGCGTGCAGCTTCCGCAGCAAGTACCCGTACTGCTCCACATGCCATCGATTGATTACGGCGTACTGCCGCAGCTTCTCCGCATCGTTCGAGTGGTGCGAGATCTCATGATGCGAATCGGTAACTCCGGGCAGGAAGCGGAAGTTGACTCCACTCACCGCATTGCCGAACATAAACGTGCTGATGCGCGTCGTGTCACTCTGGAATGCCAGCGCAATCAAGTCGAGCATCAGTCGAACATGCTCGGCATGACTCGTCGGTGCATCGGTCGGCTTCGGCGTCCCTTCGAGGGACACCAGCGGCTTCCACGGATTCCGCTTCGGATCGCTCGCGCGCTCCATCCGAGCCTCAAGCGACCGCACCGTCTCCAGGTACTCATCCACCCGCGCCTGGTCCGCCGATCCGAGCTTCGAACGCATGCTCTTGGCATGCTCCAACACGCGATCGAGCAACTGCGCGTCCTGCTTGGCCGAATCTCCGCCGGGCCCGGCGGCGCGGAACAGCCGCTCATACACTGAGCGCGGATTCGTCTCGCGCGCCAGCGGGGTGGTCGGCCCGCTCCAGGCGATGTGGCATCCATACACACGCGTGTAGCCGACATTCGCGTCGACGCCCGTGGCCTCCGGCTCAATGCCAAGCTCGAGCGAGGGCAGGGGAGTTCGATCGCCCACCCTCTTGGCCGCGATCTGGTCCATCGATGGCCCATGGATGTTGATGTCAACGCCAAGTGTCTTGGTAATGCTCGTGCACGTCAGCAGGCTCGACTCTTTCGCGTAATGGCCGTCGCCCGTGTTTGCGGCCGCGTTCCACAGATTGCTCACGATTAGCAGCCTGTCCTTCAAGTCCTCCAGCGACGCGAGCGTCGGGGACAACCGGAAGTCCTTGCCCGCGCCTTCGGGCGTCCAGTACTTGGTGTTCACGCCATTGGCCATGTACAGCACCGCCATACGTACAGGCGACTTGGCGTCAGCAGACTTGGACTGCGCCAGCGCCGAAGACGGGACCATTGCCTCCAGCCAGGGCAAGCCCATTGCGACTCCCGCGCCTTGGAGAACGGCGCGTCGGGAAAGCGTCTTCTGGCGTGGAATCATCATCCCTTTAGTCTCCTATTTCTGATAGCGAAATGGCACGCTCATCACCACGGCTGTTATCAGACTCTGCGAGCTGTAGTTGTTGCGTTCCGCTTCTGCCAGAATCGCATCCACAGTGCAGGAATCCTGAAGCGTCAACCCACGACCGAGCGCATATCCGAGCACCTTGTTCGTGAAGTTCCGCAGAAACAGATACTTCCGTTGCAGCAGCGCAGCCTTCAATTGATCCGGACCCTCGAAGGTCGTACCATCCAGCAGTTCGCCCTTGGCGTCCACGGGCAGTCCGTCCTGGTCGCGCCTCCAACGCCCGATCACGTCGTAGTTCTCGAGCGCAAAGCCGAGCGGGTCGATCCGGCTATGACAGCTGGCGCACGCGGGATTCGCCCGATGCTGGGCCAGGCGCTCACGCAACGTCGTTGGCGCGACGCCTCCCTTAGCCTCCTCGAGCGGCGGCACGTTGGGTGGAGGCGGAGGGGGCGGCGTTCCGAGAATCGCGTCCAGCAACCACTTGCCGCGGAGCACGGGGCTGGTGCGATGAGGGTGCGATGACACGGCAAGCACCGCGCTCATCCCCAGCAGCCCGCCTCGTTGGCTACCCTCGGGCAATTCGATGCGCTGGGGTTGCGCCTGGTTATCGGCGCGCGCGGGCGTCACGTTTGTGCCGTATAGGGTCTGCTGCAATTTCTTTGTAGCGATCGTCCACTTGGAATCGAGCAGATCCAGCACCGGCAGATCGTGCACAATCATCTCGTGAAAGAACAGCACCGGCTGGTTCTTGATGTCGCCTTGCAGTTCCGGATCGCTCCACTCGGGATACAACTGGGCATCCGGCGTGAATCCCTGGCCCAGGTCTCGCGTGCGCAGCCACTGCTCAATGAAGCTTCGCGCGAAGTCGACCGACTTCTGATTGCGCAGCATGCGCGCCACTTGTCCGCGCAGGATGTTCTCGTCTCGCAACTTCCCCGTCTCAGCGAGCGCGAGCAGCAGACTATCGGGCATGCTGCCCCACAGGAAGTACGACAGCCGCGTGGCCAGCGCATACTCGTCCAGTAACCGCATCTTGCCTGTCGAGTTCACCGCCTCGGTTCGAAACAGGAACTGCGGTGACACCAGCACCGCGCGCAGCGCAAACAGAATGGAATCCTCAAACGGCTCGCCGCGCTTAGCCGCCGATTCAAACAGGCTCATGTAGAACTGAAGATCGCCGGCTTCCGCGGGTCGCCGGAATGCTCGTGGCAGGAAGTCGGTCAGAATCGCGCGCGCCGCGGCGTCCGCCGTGAGGTTCGGTCCCGGCTTAGCGATCAGGAACTTTGCTCGCGCCCGTGGATCCTTGGATGCATAGTTGAGCGCCACCTGTGCCGCTTCCAGATACTTCTCGGCATGAATGGGCGACAGGAACAGCGTCTCGGCCGCATTGTCGAAGCCTTCGCCGCCGGCCCCATCCGCCGGTAGCGTTGACCCGATATCCAGATGCACGTTCAGCAGATCGCGAATCGTGGTCGAGTACTGAGCTCGGCTCAACCGCCGAGCGGGAGCCGCCCCTGGAGTTATGCCCGACGAGCACGCCTGCGCCCGCAAGGTGTTTTGAACCCACGAGCTAAACGCTTCGCGCAGCTCAATCGGCAATGCGGACTTAGGCGGCATCTCGCCGTTATGGACGCGCAGTGCCGCTTTGCTCCAACCGGAAGGGGAAAGCTTAGCGATATTGAATCCACCGACAGCAGCCTGCCCCGAGTGGCAGCCCGAGCAGTGCTTTTTCAAGAACTGCTGCCCATCCATTTGAGCGGAGGCCACCGAGAGGGCAACAACGAAGAACGAGGCGTGACAACGAGCCGACAACACCGTCTTCATACGTTACCATTGCTGAGTGCTTAGCCGACTCATCTTGCTCCTGGGAATCGCAGCGGCAACCGTCCTCGGCGCCGACATCACTGGCATCTGGCAAGGCCAACAGCCCGGCCGCAACGGCCAGGTAGAGGACATAGCCTTCCGCTTTAAGTTGGAAGGCAGCACCCTCACCGGCAAGCTCTTCGGAGACGAATTCGACCTTCCCCTCGCCGAAGGCACGCTAAACGGCGACCAACTTCGCTTCACCGTCACGACCACCAACTACTACAACCGCAGCAAAGCGACGTTCATCTACACCGGCACGATCAAAGGCTTCGAAATCGAACTAGTCCGCGAGCGAGTGCCCACCCCCGAAGACCGCCCAACCAACCGCCCACCCGCCAAGCAGACGATCAAGCTCAAGCGCCTGACGTAGCGCAGCCGCACGTCAGGCCGACTGGCGATTGACGCGAATCACCTGGTTCTTGACCTCCGCGATCGACTCGACTGCCTCTGCGATGCGCTTGGCTTGCTTATGGGAATCGGGATCAAAGGTCAATAGCACCATACCGGCATGCTCGTGCATACCGGAACGGTGCAGGTGCAAGAAATCTCGGCGATTGTAGGTCAGCAGAATGCGACCGCTATTCGCGGAAAAGGCCAATACATCGGCATCGGGCACAGCCGTGTTGGCATTACCCGCGTCGAAAGAAGTCATGACGTCATGCCCCAAGGCACGAAGCGCTATGACAAGCTGGAGCGCAATGTTTTCGTTGGAGTAGAACCGGGCCACTAGGCGGATTCGTTCTCCCGTATCTGCGACTCAATCTCTTCGATGTGCGACCGAGCATAGGCCCACGCGTTGACCAAGTCCTCGGCTCGCAGAGACGGATACGCTTCGAGCAACGCCTGCTCAGATACGCCCAAACGACGCGCTTGCTCTAGCAGCCAGACGGGAATTCGCGTGCGAACAATGCATGCCTGGCCGCCGCACACGTCCGGGCGGGAATCGATTCCAGGAAAAGCATCCCCAATCTGCTGCACAACCCATTTAAGGACCTGAGCCCTCTCACCGGGGGACAGTGACGGTAGCAACTTCTCCAACTCGCTGAGGTTCGCCATACGCCGCACCTCTATTCTCGCTCACCACACCAATAGAAAAGCCGAGCCGCCATGGCAGGACGACTCGGCTCAAAAGGCACAAGGAAAAAGCACCGGTCACGCCGGGGCCGGCAGTGCACCTAATAAATATACTCTCACTTCACAGCAACAAAATAGTCCAAAAGTACTGAAATTACATGTTTACAGCGAATCGGTGGGACGCTGTAATACCGAATCTCGTAATCTCAAATACCATTCTGGCCCGACTACCGGACCTGCTGTACTCATTAAGGAACACCATTGCTCCACAGTCGCGGCGCCTGAAGCCTTAAGCAGCTTCGCCTGCCATGCCGGGTCCTTGGCCGCCAGATGCTGGGCCACGTTTCGACGGATCAGCGCCCGAGCATTCACCTCGGCCACTCCCGCCTCTTCCTTAGCGTTACAAAAACGAGCCCGCAGTGAACCCATAGCTGCCATGTCGGCTCGTTGCGTTACGGCAGGAAGCTTCGCTCCGCTCACTTTCACCGACGGCAACACAGTTTCAAGGACACGCACTTCCATGGGATAGGTAAACCAGTCAGATACGGTACTCACCCAAAGCTGCGGCTCCACCTTCACTCGATCCACCGGAGCCTTCGCATCCACCCACATATCCAGCCAGAATGTGACCGACTTCTGCCCGGGAATATCGGTGTCCGGGAACACGCCTTCATACGGAATAGGAACTGCTTCCAGCCCATCCGGCACCCACGTATTCCCGTGCTTCTCGAACTTCTCCTTGTATAACGTGGGCTTCACGGCATTCTCCGGATTCTGGCCCAAGTCCAGCGTGTACTTCGCCGGCCCATCCAGCGTCACCACAATCCGAATCGACGAGAACGCATTGCGCGGAACGCCTGGGGAGAGGAACTCGCGAGGCTCGCTCTTGCCGCGATCCTGCGGCACGATCTCGCCGAAAGGGTCTATGCGAGTGAACTCGGACACCACACGCAAGGTCGATGTTTGCGCGATGCAACCGAGTGCAGAGAGACTCATCAACAGTAAAGTCTTGGTCATCCAACGCGCCTCAACACCAGCGCTGAATTCTTACTTCCGAATGCAATGCAATTGGCCACGGCGTATTCGATTTCCATCTTACGACTGGCCTGCGGCAGATAATCGAGATCGCATTCCGGGTCGGCCTCTTCCAAGTTCAGCGTAGGATGCATCATGCCGTCGCGCATACCCAGTAGCGTCGCGGCCACACCCGCCGCTCCACACGCTCCTTGAGGATGCCCAAGGATACTCTTCACCGACGAGCCCGGCAGCCGCCGAGCGTGATCGCCGAACGCGAGCTTCACGGCGCGCGTCTCAATGCGGTCATTCAACTCCGTCGATGTCCCGTGATACTGGATGTAATCGATGGCCTCGGGCGGCACGCCCGCATCGTCCAATGCGAGTCCGATCGCGCGCGCCGGCTCCTCGCCGCACTCCTCCAGCCGGACTCGGTGAAACGCGTCGCAAGTCGAGCCATAGCCGGCAATCTCGCCATACACATGGGCGCCTCGCGCGCGGGCATGCTCGAGTTCTTCCAGCACAAAGAACCACGAACCTTCGGCGAGCACGAACCCATCGCGGTCGCGTGAGAAGGGCCGCGACCCTCGCTCGGGCTCGGCGTTCCAGCGAGTCGTCATGATGCGCATCAACTGAAAGCCGCGAAGGATCAACGGGGCAATCGGTGAATCGGTGCCGCCGGCCACCGCATAATCCAAACCACCGCGTTCCACTTCCCGAGCCGCGTACCCGATGGCATCGGTCGAAGACGTGCATCCAGTCGAGATGATGTGACTCAAACCGCGCAAGCCGAACCACATCGAGATTTCGCTCGCCAGCGTTCCCGGTGTCGAAGTCGGGATCACATAGACGCTGCATTGCTTCTGATGGCCTTCGTAGTAGAACCGATATTGATCTTCGGTCCAATCCTGCGCGCATCCGCCGGAACCTGTGAACACACCGATCCGCCGCAGAGAGTTCCGATCCATCGTGGACGTCTGCAGGCCCGCGTCTTCAAGCGCCTCATGTGTAGCCGCTATGCCCAGCAGCGCCGCTCGCGGAATGTGGGGTCGGTTCTTGGGCGAGACCCATCGGTCCTCATCGAAGCCTGTCACCTCACCCGCAATCTGCACTTGGTAGCATTCCGGATCGAAGCGCTCAATCCGCTTTACGCCGCTGATGCCGGACCGAGTCGCGTTCCAATATGCCTCGCGCCCAAGTCCATTCGGCGCAATCGCGCCAATCCCAGTTACCACAACGCGTCGCTTCATCGTGTACGGTACGCTGATTCAATGGATGCAACGGGCGAACGCTCGGGTGGGAAGAGTGTGTGGGACCTGTTGCTCGGTCTGCAGTTAGGCGTCATCGGTGGCATTCTCATGCTAGCGTGGACTTCGCTTGTATCGCCGCTCGTGGGTCACCCATGGTGGTTGATTCCGAACCTGCTCGCTTCGTACTTTTATTCGAACCGTGAACTGTACTTCGGGCCCGGCATCGTGACGGTAGTGGGTGTCGCTGTGCAGATCTTCACCTCCGGCGTTGTGGGTAGCGTTGCCGGAGTGGCCACGCCGGGCGGTCGGCTTTCCGGCATCGGCATGGCCGCGGTCTGGTATCTCTTCTGTCTGCTCTTCCTATGGAAGCGGGTCGCGCCCATGATGCTGCTTGCGCCGGTGCAACCGATCCTGTGGACCGGCTACTTCATCTTCGGCTCGACGCTGGGTTGGCATCGACACCTGCGCGGCCGCATGATTGCTTACTCTTCGTCCGTGACGCATCCCTGACTGGCGTTCTTCACCGTGCGAATGTACTTGGCGAGCGTGCCGCGAGTCGCCTTGTACGGCGGCATCGTCCACCCCTGACGACGCTTGGCGATCTCGTCGTCGCCGACATGCATCGTGATCTCATTGCGCTCAGCATCGATCGTGATCGTGTCGCCGGTGCGAACCAGCGCAATGGGACCGCCTTCCTGCGCTTCCGGAGTCACGTGGCCGACGATGAATCCATGCGACCCCCCAGAGAAGCGGCCGTCGGTCATTAGCGCAACGTCCTTACCCAATCCGGCTCCCATGATGGCGGATGTGGGGGTAAGCATCTCGGGCATGCCCGGACCGCCCTTTGGTCCCTCATAGCGGATGACGACGACATCGCCCTTACCGATCTCTTTGCGCTCCAGCGCATGGATCATGTCTTCTTCCGAGTCGTACACTTTCGCGGTGCCCGAGAAGCGGAGTCCTTCCTTGCCCGTGATCTTCGCCACGGCGCCTTCCGGCGCGAGGTTGCCTTTCAGGATCTGGATGTGGCCGTTCGGCTTGATCGGATCGCTCAGCGGGCGCACAATCTGTTGTCCCTCTGCGAGTCCTGGCAGGTCCTTTAGGTTTTCGGCGATCGTCTGGCCGGTGACGGTCATGCAAGTGCCGTCGATGAGTCCTGCTTCGAGCAGCATCTTCATGACGGCGGGAATGCCGCCGACGCTTTGCAGGTCTTCCATCACATACTTGCCGCTGGGCTTGAAGTCCGCGAGGAGCGGGATGCGGTCGCTGACGCGCTGGAAGTCGTCGATGGTAAGCGCCACTCCTGCTGCCCGCGCCATAGCAATCAAATGAAGGACAGCGTTGGTCGAGCCGCCCGTTGCTACGACCAGCACCATGGCATTTTCAAACGCCTGGCGCGTCATGATGTCGCGTGGCTTCAAGTCGAGTTCGAGCAGCTTGCGAATGGCCTTGCCGGCTCGGACGCACTCGTCGTGCTTTAGAGGATCTTCGGCCGGAGTAGACGAGCTGTACGGCAGCGACATGCCGAGCGCCTCAATCGCGGACGCCATCGTGTTTGCTGTGTACATGCCGCCGCATGCGCCCGCTCCCGGACACGCGTGCCGCACAACACCGCAGCGAGCCACCTCATCCATTGCTCCCGAGAGGTGCTCACCGTAACTTTGAAACGCCGACACGATGTCGAGAGTTTGCCCCGCGTGATGACCGGCTCGAATGGTGCCGCCATAAACAAGGATGGCCGGCCGGTTCAACCGTGCCATCGCGATCATACAGCCCGGCATGTTCTTGTCACAGCCCGGAATGGAGATGTTCGCGTCGTACCACTGCCCGCCCATCACTGTTTCGATCGAATCGGCGATCAGATCTCGCGATTGCAGCGAGAAGCTCATTCCATCGGTGCCCATGGAGATGCCGTCGCTCACGCCGACCGTGTTGAACCGCATCCCGATCATGCCGGCCGCCGTAACGCCTTCCTTTACCTTGGCGGCGAGATCCAGCAGGTGCATGTTACAGGGATTGCCTTCAAACCAGACGCTGGAGATGCCCACCTGGGGTTTCGACATGTCTTCTTCGTTCAAACCGGTTGCATACAGCATGGCCTGCGAAGCGCCTTGCGACTTGGGTTGCGTGATGCGGGAGCTGTACTTGTTCAACATATGCTCCCGCTATCTTCTCAAACCCTTGCTGTGGTTTTACAGTAACTCTGCGGTTGAAACGGTGGCGGTAAGAAATGTCCTGGCGCTGTCCGCTGTCTTACAGGCGCGGCAATACTTGAGATAGCCGCCTGCTTACCGAAAAGAGGACTTTTAGCGTGAAACCTTTTCCGCGCCTCGGGGCTTTTGAAAGCACAAAAATACATGGATCGGGCGAGGATATCCTCGGCACGACACGACACATCGACCGCTGGCGGCATGATTTAGAGATGCTGCGAGCCTCCGGTATATCCCAGTTACGGTATTCGATTCCGTGGCACCGCATTGAAAGCATCAGCGGCCGTTTCGACTGGGATTGGATGGACGGGCCGATGGCGTACATGCGGCGCCATGGCATGCAGCCGATCGTGGATCCGCTGCATCATACGTCGTTCCCCGATTGGATGAAAGGAGGATTCGCGCATCCGAGATTCCCCGAGCTTTATTGTCGCTTTCTCAGGGAATTCACCCGGCGTTATCCGTGGGTGGAGCAATATACGGTCTTCAACGAGCCGCTGCCCACAACGCTATTCTGCTCGTATACAGGCATGTGGTATCCCCATCAGGCCTCAGACGAGTGCTTCGTGCGGATGGCCATTCAAGTCGGCAAAGCGATGTGCCTTGTCGCGGAGATGCTGGAGACCGAGCGGCCGGGTGTGCAGTTCGTTCATGTCGAGACATGCGAGACTCACCGCGCGCTCGATCGTCGGTCGGAGGTCTGGGTGGAATTCGCGCAGCAGCGCCGCTTTCTGATGCATGATCTCGCCCTCGGACGTATCGACGCGTCGCACCCTTTGTACCCCTACTTCCTCCAGCACGGCGCGCATGCGGACGACCTTGCATGGCTGCGGGATCACGGGATGCGCTTCGACGTACTTGGGCTTGACTACTACTTCCACTCGGAACTGGAATGGTATTGGGACAAGGGGCTGAGCCGCGCGAACGTGAGCCATTCGCGTTCCAAGCCGGCGGGCTTTGCCAACGTAGCGCGTGACTATGTCGATCGCTACGAGATGCCGGTCATGCTAACGGAGACCAATATCCGAGGCACGGTGTACGACCGCCTGACATGGCTGCGCTTCATGGAAGAGCAGGTGGAAACACTTGCCGAAGGAGGGGCCGACGTGCGCGGGTTCTGCTGGTATCCATCAATAGACAGCACGGACTGGTGCCACGCCTGTACGAAATGCACCAAGAGCGTGGACCCGCAGGGGATCTGGTGTCTTGATGATCGCCGCTGGACCCGGCAAAGCTCGGTGCTATCCGAGTCGTACGCAAAGCTCGCGCGGGGGCAGGCTACGTGGCGTGACCTGCCGGCCTACCGCTTCAGTCCACCGGTGGCGCGGGAACTGGCGGGGTATATCGCCCTGATGTCGCATTGGGAGAACTGGGTCCAACCGCCAGTTGACAAGGCCGCTTAAGGCCATTGGTATACTGGTCTGGACCAGGGGCGCGGTAGCCAAGTGGTAAGGCAGAGGTCTGCAAAACCTTTACTCGGGGGTTCGATTCCCCCCCGCGCCTCCAACCTCCCTGTCGGGTTTGATGTACGCCGCCCGAGCTTCGCGAGACTTCACCACATCGAAGCTATAGTAGTCGCGCCACACGTCGCGCTTGGACGCTAGCTGGTCGATCACGTGTCGCACTGCTTCCACTCGTGACTTACCGGCCGGCATGTTGGCTGCGACTAAATCCATCCAGAAGACAGTTAGAGTCTCGTGATAGCCGCCGTCTTCGGTGTTCTTGCCGCCCTGCGCTTCGTTGTATTTGGCGATGTCGACGCGGGCTCGGCGCAGCGCTTCGTCGCGGCCGTAACGCAGGATGTAGCAGGTCGCCATTGCTAGATGATGCGCATGCTTCCACTGCGATACGGGCCATGTGCCGTCTTCGAAGGCAGCGATCAACTGGTCCAGCGATTCTTCGGTATCGAAGGCCATTGCTGGTATCCTAGCGCTCGTGAAGATCGTTGTTGCGATTAAGCAAGTGCCTGCGCGGGACTCGCAGTTGCGCGTGCGCGAGGACGGGCAATGGATCGAAGAAGACGACCTCAGCTTTGAGATCAATGAGCCGGACGCCTATGCGCTCGAAGAAGGGCTGCAGCTTAAGGAGAAGAACGGCGGCGAGGTAATCGCGCTGTGCCTGGGACCTGCCCGCGCCAGTTCAACCATACGTGAAGCTCTCGCTAAAGGCGCCGATCGGGCCATCCATATTGAAGAGGAAAGCCTGGCTATGCTCGACACGCTTGGCGTGGCGCGGCTGCTGGCGAAGACTCTCGAAGCTGAGAAGCCGGACCTGATCCTGACCGGGTTGCAGTCGGACGATCTCGGCTATGGCCAGACGGGCGTGGTGCTGGCGGAACTGCTCGGCTGGGCGCATTCCACGATCATCATGCAGGTTGAGGTGACAGGGTCCGGGATACGGGTGAAGCGGGAACTCGAAGGCGGATGGTTCCAGCACATCGCGATGCCGCTGCCGGCGGTGCTGACTATTCAATCCGGCATCAGTAAGTTGCGGTATGCCTCGTTGATGGGAATTAAGAAGGCGAAGACCAAAGAGGTAAAGCGGTTGACGCTGGAAGACCTCGGGATGCATGCCACATCGCAGTTGAACATTGAGCGCGTGTATCTGCCGCATAAGTCCAAGCAGACGCAGTTACTGGAGGGCTCGCCTAAGGAAGCGGCGGCGAAGCTGGTAGAGAAGCTGAAGTTTGAGGCTCGGGTCCTATGATTCTCGTCTTCCTGGAGCGGAGTGGATCGCAGTTCCACCGGTCGTCACTTGAGGCGCTGGCCGCGGGGCAGCAGCTTGGGGCGGAGTTGAATTTGCCGGTGGCGAGTGTCGTAATCGGAGACGGGGCCCCTGAGGTTCCGGCCGGGGCTGTGTATTCGGTGCGGCATGACCTGCTGCAGGACTATACGGCGGACGGCTATACGACAGCTCTCGAGCAGGTGATTCGGGCCAAGCAGCCAAGATTCGTGCTGCTGCCGCATACCTACATGGTTCGGGACTTCGCGCCGAAGCTGGCGACCCGGTTCGAGAGGGTGCTGGTTAGTGACGTGGTAGGCATTCGGGCCGAAGGCGGCAATGTCGTACTGGTGCGGCAGTTATTCCAGGGTAAGTTGAATGCCGATGTCCGAGTAAGTGGCGTGGCGCCGTTCTTTGCCTCGATCCAGGCGGGAGTGTACCGGGCCGAGCAGATCCAGCCGGGGAACGCGCAGGTTGAGGAGTTCGCGGTGGAACTCGATGCGGCGAACATACGGTCCAAGCCGGAGGCTCCGTTCCGTGAGTCTGAGCGCGCGGTTGACCTTTCCGCGGCGAGCATCATCGTATCAGTGGGCCGGGGTATCAAAGAGAAGGACAACCTTCCAATGATCGAAGAGCTGGCGCAGGCGCTTGGGGCCGAGATCGCCGCATCGCGCCCGATCTGTGACAACGGCTGGCTCCCGATGGAGCGGCAGGTTGGCAGCTCAGGGCAGACGGTGTCACCGAAGGTGTATGTTGCGGTTGGTATCTCGGGCGCGATTCAGCACTTAGTTGGAATGAAGGGCGCCAAGACCATCGTGGCTATTAACAAAGATCCAGAGGCGCCTATCTTCGAAGTCGCCGACTATGGGGTGGTGGGTGACCTGTTCGAGTTCGTGCCGGCGCTGACGGCCGAGGTGAAGAAGGCTCGGGGATAGGACCCGTGCTTAAGGTTGCCTTCCTCGTCGTCCTGCTGGCGGTGAAGGCTTCCGCTTAGTCGGTGCTTCGCCACGAGGCGATTATCGATGCGGCCTGGGACAACGCGCTTTGGCCCTTACTGCTTCAGCGGTTTCCCGGACTGGGCGCCGAGGAGCTGCGGAAGGCTCGGGCGTATGCTTACGGCGGGTCTATCTTGCAGGGGACTTTGTCCGAGCGGACGGGTTGGCTCGCGTTCTGACTTCGAACGCGAATGGGGCCGCGGTTATCAGCGGCCCGGGTGGTTCTCGCGATGTCTTGCCTTCTTCTTTCGCATCCTGCCGAAGGTGGGCCCTTTGAGCGCCTTTTCGTTCCGTACTCCGGGCCCCGAAGCTCAGAAGCTGTTCGACCAGAGCTTCGAGGCCACGCTGCGTCAGTTCCGGTTGGACCTTGACACATTGAGGAGCGGACGCGACTTACAACTTAGTAACTCTGACCCAGACACCGGTAAGATGTCGGCAGCTACAGGAGAAGCTGAAATCTAACGCACGGTGATCATTGCCGCGTTGCTTTGCACTCCATCGACTGTGATCAGCAGCGGGTGGGTTCCGGCGGGTAGTCCCGGCACCTTCAGGTTCACTTGCATGAGGCCGATGAAACCGGGGGTGAGACCGGCGAACGCGACTTCGGCTCCCACTCCTCCGACGGTCGCGGTGACCGCAGCGCGAGGGCGGGAAAGGGGTTCGGCCGATGCGGGGCGTCCGGTGTTTACGGCATTGTCCACGTTGCCGCCGCCGGTGAGGTAGGCGATGACGTAGCTGTTGGCGGCGGCCGGGTTCTCCGCGGTGTTGACGGAGAAGTCCGCGTTCTGGACGACGGCTCGCTTTTCGCCGAACTGGAAGATGCCTGGGGCGGCCTTGACGACTTGGACGTTGCGCTGCGGGCTGGCTACTCCGTTGACGGTGACAACTACAGGGGCTGAAGTTCCTTCGGTGAGCTCGTAAGGCATCTGCGCATTCACCTGGCCCGGGCTAACAAAGACGAGCGGCGCCTCTTTGCCGCCGACCGTAACGCTTGTCCCGCCGAGGTTAGTGGGCAGCGGTACCGAAGTCGCGCTCGCCTGGGTAGTGGCGAGGTCGGTTCCGAAGATGCTGATCAGCGAGCCCGGCGCAATGCGGGGAGTGAAGCTTGCCGCGTTTACGACGCCGCCATTTGAGATCTGCGGGGGCGCACTTACGACAACGGTGAACTGTCCGACAAAGTCAAACTCGGTGCTCGGCTTGGTATCGAAGTAACCTACGCGATCGAGTTTGAAAATAGACGGCGCGGAGAAGCTGAAATCAGTGACGGTGATCTTGGTCTGGCCATCTACGAACTCGGCTTTGCCTGTTGCTTTGGCGTCGCGGCCATGGTAGTCGGCAACGCGCTTGCCTGCCGGAACAGGGTACCAATCCGGGAAGTATTCGTTCGAGGAGGTGTTCAGCGGCGCAAAAACGCTGACCTGCGGAGATGTTTCAAGATTGAAGAAGAGGTTCAGAGCATAGCGCGGCTTCAGGACGGAGTTATACCGCTCCATGAAAATGTAATAGGTGTACGTGCCACCGGTCATCGGGAGGTTCGGCTCGGCGTCCTGCACGGTGGGGCCGTTCAAGAACGGCTTCGCATTGTCATCCCGGGTGATGAAGATCTTCATGTTGCCGTTGGTGTTTTTGGTGTTCCAGACGTGCGGCGTCTGAACATCGGCGTTGCCTTCGGCATCGGTGGAATGGATCTGAATGTTGGTCAGATTCGTGGCTGCTGCAGCAATGGAAGTGGTTAAGATGGCGGCTAAAAGTATGTTTGTTGTCATGGGTCCTCTTCGCTCCTTTACTAGCGCGAGGATCGTTACACGAAACGGCTCACGCGGAAATAGAAAAAGGGCGAACGCGGCTTCCTAGCCCGTTCGCCCCTGGTTGCGTTCGATGATTTTAAGCGAGGCTTACAGAATCGAGTCGGTCCAGTTCTCCAGGACTTGTTTGACCTTCTGCATGAACTGATCGGCGAGCGCGCCATCGATGAGGCGGTGATCGAAGCTCAGCGAGAGGTACGCCACTGACCGTATGGCGATGGCGTCGTCGATGACGACGGGCACCTTTTCAATTGTGCCGACACCGAGGATCGCTACCTGCGGCTGGTTAATAACAGGCGTCGCAAAGACGCTGCCGAACGTGCCGAAATTGGTAATGGAGAAAGTTCCGCCTGCGACCTCGTCGGGCTTCAACTGCCGCGAACGGGCTCGGGCGGCGAGGTCGACGATGGAACGCTGCAGGCCGACAACGTTCTTTTCGTCGGCGTTGCGGATGACCGGAACGATCAGGCCGGAGCCGCCGTCGAGAGCCACGGCGATGCCGAGGTTGATCTCGTTGTGATAGACGATGTTCGCGCCTTCGATGGACGCGTTGACGATGGGGAAGGCGCGGAGAGCTTCGGATGCGGCTCGGGCGACGAAGGGCAGGAAGGTGAGACCAAAGCCGTACTGGGCCTGAAACTGCTCCTTCTGCTTGCCGCGGAGTCTGGCCACGTTGGTCATGTCGACCTTGTGCACTGTGGTTACGTGCGCGGAAGTCTTTTGCGAGAAGATCATGTGCTCGGCGATCTTCTGGCGCATGTTGCCCATGGGCTCGATGCGGGTTTTCGCTTGTTCGCCACGCGGCATGGGCGGCGGAGCGGACTGCGCGGGAGCAGCGGCCGCGGGGCGCGGCTGTTGTTGCTGCTGCGGCGGGGGCGCGGGCGCGGGGACCGGGGCAGCGGCCTGCTGGCGCTGGCCGGAGTTCTGGATGTAGGCGTCCACATCGTTCTTGGTGATGCGTCCACCTGCGCCTGTGCCGCGCACCTGGGCGAGATCGATGTTGTGCTCGCGGGCCATCTTGCGGACGATGGGCGAGAGCGGTCCGGCTTGTTGGTCTTCGGTGGGGGCCGCCGAGGGGGCAGCTTGTGGCCCGGGCTCGACCGGATATCCACCGGCGCCGGCGGGTTCCGGGGCAGGGGAGCCGGGGGCCGGAGCTTCCGCGGGAGGCGGCACATTGTCGGCGGGCGCGCTGGAGGTTTCGGCGGGTTGAGCGGCAGGGGCAGCGGCTGCTCCTGCACCACCTTCTTCGGCTATGCGGCCGACGATGGTGTTGATGCCGACGGTCTTGCCTTCCTCGACCAGAATCTCCTGCAGCACTCCGCTGGCGGGCGCCGGGATCTCCGTGTCGACCTTGTCGGTTGAGATTTCAAAGAGCGGCTCGTCGCGTTCGACGCGTTCACCGGGTTTCTTCAGCCACTTGGTGAGAGTACCTTCAACGATGCTTTCGCCCATCTGGGGCATTGGGACGTCTATCATATAGTCCTTTCGATTACGAGCTCGGGCTCTGTGATTTCGGATGTTACTAAGTGGAACTGTTTGGATAACTCGCGGGTTAGCGCTGCTTGTACTTCGACGCGGAGGACGTTGCAGCCGAGAGCTTCCATAGAGGTTACCGGTTTGGCTAGTCCGCAGGGAACTATGTATTGGAAGTAGCTGAGGTCGGTTGTATGGTTTAGAGCAAAACCGTGCGACGTCACCCAGCGGCTGATGTGCACGCCGATGGCGCAGATTTTTCCGTGGCTCGTCCAGACTCCCGTTGCGCCGGATTGGCGGCCACTCTCGATGCCGAAGCCGGCGAGAGCATCGATGATGGATTGTTCCAAGGCGCGCACATACGCTACTACGTCGCGCTTCCATTCGCGAAGATCGAGAACCGGGTAGCCGACGATCTGGCCCGGTCCGTGGTACGTGATATCGCCGCCGCGGTTGGTTTCCTCGAAGGCGATGCCCGCGCGGCGCATCACTTCGGCGGAGGCGAGGAGGTTTTCCATGTGCCCGTTGCGACCGAGAGTGATGACGTGCGGATGCTCGACGAACAGAAGCTGATCGGGGATCTCGCCCCGCTTGCGTTGTTCGACGAGTTCGCGCTGCATTGCGAACGCTTCGGCGTATGCGAGGCGTCCGCAATCGCGCACTTCGAGTTTACGCATTGATCGCCAGTCCGTTGACCGCGTTGAACGCTTCGCCCACGGCTTCGTACAGAGTCGGATGGGCGTGGATGGTGTGCACCATGGTTTCGACGGTGGCTTCTGCTTCCATAGCCGTGACGCATTCGGCGATCAGCTCAAAGGCTTGCGGGCCGATGATGTGGACACCGAGAATCTCCCCGTACTTGGTTTCCGAGACGACCTTGACGAAGCCGCCGTGGCTGCCGAGGATCGTGGCTTTGCTGTTGCCGACGAAGGGGAACTTGCCTACCTTGACGTCGAAGCCTTGGGCTTTGGCTTGCGCTTCGGTGAGTCCGACGCTGCCGATGCCGGGCTCGGTGTAAGTGGCTCCGGGGATGCGGTTCTTATTGATCGGCACGGCGGGCTTACCGGTCATGTGGTCGAGGGCGACCATCCCTTCCATTGTCGCGACGTGCGCGAGTTGAGGTGTGCCGGCTACGATGTCGCCGATAGCGTAGACGCCCGGCTCGGCTGTTTGCTGGTACTGGTTGACCTTGATGAAGCCGCGGTCGAGCTCGATCTTTGTGTTCTCAACACCGATTTTGTCGGTCATGGGCTTGCGGCCGACTGCGACGAGCAGGCAGTCGAATTCCATGTCTTCGCTCTTACCGTTCGCCAGCGTGGCGGTGAGTTTGACGCTATTGGCGGTCTTCTGAATGTTCTCGGCCTTGGCCCCGGTTTCGACGCGGATGCCTTGTTTCTTGAAAGTCTTGGCGAGCTCGGTGGAGACTTCCTCGTCTTCGACGGGAACGACGCGGGGCATCATTTCGAGGATCGTGACCTTGGTTCCGAAGCGATGGAAGATGGACGCGAACTCAACGCCGACGGCTCCGGCTCCGATGATGCCCATGGTCTTGGGGACCGTGGTGAGGTTCAGGATTTCGACGTTGGTGAGGATGAACTGCGGGTCGGGCTGGAGGCCGGGGAGCATACGCGCTTCCGAGCCGGTGGCAAGAAGGATGTTCTTGGCATCGTGGGTCTGCGTGCTGCCGTCAGCGGCTTTCACTTCCACTTTGCCGCCGCCTTTCAGCGTGCCGTAGCCTTTGAGCCATTCGACTTTGCCGCGCTTCATGAGGCCTTCGACGCCTTTCGCGTGCTTGGACACGATCTTGTCCTTGCGGTCCTTGACGAGGGGCATGTCGAGGCGCGGGTTCTCGCAATGGATGCCTTGTTCCTTGGAGTTCTTGAAGTACTCCCATACGTCCGCGCTGTGGAGGAGGGCCTTGGTGGGGATACAACCAACGTGCAGACAAGTCCCGCCGAGTTTGGGGTCTTTTTCGACGATTGCGGTCTTCAAACCATACTGGCCGGCACGGACAGCGGCCGAGTACCCACCGGGCCCGCTACCGATGATGATGAGGTCGTATGTCATTTTATTGCTTTATCTTAACATCGGGGTCCTGAGAGAACCCGGTTTCGAGGCCGGCTTGCACGGACGTTTCGGGTGGGGCGGGGAAGATGGCGATCGGGGTGAGGCTGCGGGCCGTTTGCGTGCGCGCCACGGCTCGGGAGGCCATTGATTTTGCACGGGGTTGCTGGGAATCCGGTTCGTTCTGCAGTTCCGATTTTCGGCGCTCGCGTTGGAGGTCACGGAGAGTCTGGAGGGCGGCGTCGAAGGCCCGGCGGGCGGTGGTGGCGTAACGCAGGAGGAGGTCGAGGGCTCGGCCGGTGTTGGCGAGGCTGCGAAAGGCGATGGCTTCGGCGGTGGCGTCGTTTTTGACCGGTGGGCGGTCGAAGAGCTCGCGCGAGTCGGCGTTGGAGTCCATCTGGTCTTCGATGAGGTTGGCTTCGATGCGGCCGATGCGGCGGAGTCGCCAGGAGGCGGTGACGGCTTGGCAGACGAGGTCGTATTCGGCTCCGTTGGCGGGCTGGTATGTGTCGATGTAGGCTTCGAGGAGCTGGTCGTAGTTGTCGTCGTTTTCGGTGGCCAGGAGGATTTCGGGGTCTGCGGCGAGTCCGTGTTTGAGGGCGTTGCGGGAGGATTTCGCTTTGCCTTCGGGGGTGGCGGGGCCGTGGGATTTGGCGCCGTTGCGGCGGGCGGATTCGATTTGTTTTTGCGTTGCCATTTTCCAATATTCCTGTCGGTAAATAAAAAAGCCGGCGCCTCTCGGCGTCCGGCCTCTTCTGGTTATAAGTGTAGCTCGGCGGTGGGAGTTTTGAGGTGAAATATGGGGCGGGGATGGGTCCTATGTGGTTGGCGCAGTTGGGGTTGGGGAAGATTTTGAGGTGGTGTGAACGCAGGTTTCTAACAGAGCGTGGTTTGATGGATGCGATAGGGGAGCGGCACTCGATATGCATTTTCCTGCAAACTCGTATGTATGCCAACGACCCTTATCAATCGGCGATGATTTGCCGGAGCGTGCCCGCGAGGCCACGCGGACCCGGGAGAAGACGGCGCTAGTGCAGGCGGCGCTCGAAGCCCTGATTACTCGTGAGGCGGCCAAGCGGTTGGCTGCGCTTGGTGGTAGTCCGCGCAAGCTATCTGATATCCCACGCCGGCGTAACGCGGGATGGGTGCTCGCTAACTTTGCGGCTCTACCGATGGCTGCGGGCTGGTTGAAGATCGACAGCTTTGGGGAAGAGGGCTCGGTTGGGTCGATGTGCACTTGCTTGCG
>DASQDN010000413.1:0-8873 GCA_035634155.1 Bryobacteraceae bacterium
CGCCTGGTATGCCGCCGCCAAGATCCTGGAAATGTTCGATGACGAGATCGCGACCGTTTGGACGTCCGGTGGCCACCCATTGAAGCACGTGGCCGCCGCTCTGGCGGTGCACTGCTACATCCGAACACTGCGATGCTCCGATGTCAGAACTGATACCGCAACATCATCTGCATGTTTCTCGGAATATTATTCAGGGCCGAGATCTGTCCGAAGTTCGGGTTGATGCGATACCCTGCGACGCTGGTGTCAATCAGCGTCAGGTTCGGAACTCCGAACTGCGTCCGGTTGAAGATGTTGTAAACTTCGGCGCGGAACTGTAGTTCGTGGCCACGATCTCTGCCGAAGAGCCGGGTGTTCTTCACAAACACTATGTCGAAGTTCTTCTGCCCGTGAAGGCGGAACGTGTTGCGACCAAGCGAGCCCACCGCGCCAGTGCCCGGCAGGAACGGATAATCACGATTCACCACATTGTTCGCATTCGGGAAGAATGCGGAGGTCGGCACCTGATCCATCGAGTACTGACGTCCGGTGGCAGGATTCACACGGGCATTGTCCATCGAGCGGAACAGAACCGACGGGTCGACCAGGTAAGGTCGATCGCCGCCGATACCATCCGCATTCAGATCATACCCGAGCACCACCGTTACAGGATTGCCCGACGCGAGCGTAGCGATGCCGTTCATCTCCCAGCCTCCGATCATGCGGCCAATCCAGCCTTGCTGACCCTTGCGGAACGGGAACTGGTAGGTATAGCTCGCCACAAAACGCTGAGGTTGGTCGAGCCGGGAGGGCCCGCGATTCCCAGCCGGACCGAGCCTGTCACTGATAAGGAAGTTCGTGTCCCCAGTCCCGACGAAAGTCGCCTCCGAGCCGGTGTCGATATTCTTCGACCACGTATAGGCAAGCTGCCCGCTGAAACCGTGCGTCAAGCGCTTTACCCAAACCGCCTGCAAAGCGTTGTAGTACGACCATGCATTGTTTGAAATACCGAAGATGGCGCCGTAACGTCCATCGGAACGCCGAGCGTTGGTCCGGGGTTGGCTCAGCGAAATGAATCCCGGTGCAGGATTCGTGTTAAACAAATTCGCGTCCACGCGATCGAACAACACGCCGGTGAAGTTCGTGCCCGCATAGCTCAGCGGCACAGTCGAGGTGACCGGCAATTGGGCACGGTTGCGAGCATCGTATTGAATGAAGCCGATGCCGCGATTCCCGATGTAGGAGATCGACAAGCCCGATTGCAAAGGCATCGCCCGTTCGAAGGTCAAATTCCACTGCTGCGTGTACGGGTTGTGCAGTCCGGGGTCGGGCGCGACCAGAGTCACCTGTCCGGTCGGCGGTCCAGGTTGGAAAACATAGCCGCCCAGCGGGTTCGCGACGGACATATTCGGGTCGGCGAATGTCACTGTAGCGCCCTGTGGAGGATTGAAGCGCACCGTAACGCCACCCTGCGCGAAGATTGACTGAAAGATACGTCCATGGAAGATGCCGTATCCGCCGCGCACCACAGTCGCGCCTGGTCCCCCCGTCAACTTGCCAAGCCAACCGCCTTGCCATCCCGGAGAATAAGCGAAGCCGATTCTGGGCTCGATATAGGTGTCCGATCCGTACAGCAGGTCGACAAGATTGTTGACCTCCTTTGGCCGGCCGACATGCTCAAACCTAGCGCCCAAATCCAGGCTGAATGTCGACGTAACGCGGTATTGATCCTGGAAGTACAGATTCACTTCCGTAGTGCGGTAGCCGTTGTACTTCGGCCCGAAGCCTTGCTGATACGTCTGCACCACGCCTCGCACGAAATTCTCTACCGTTGAGTACGGTCCATCCGCACGGAAGGTCCACTGCCCGCGATGCGTCTGCTCGATCTGCTCATTTAACTGGTACCGCCGGGTATCAGTTCCGAATCGCAAATTGTGTTTGCCCGCGTTAAACGCCAGGTTGTAAACGTACTGGAAATCGTTCTGCACCCGGAACAGCGGATACTGGCCTGCGTTGCCGATGTTGGTCGGAGTGTTTGCGCCGGTAAAGCTGACGATCGGCACATTTTCGCCATCGACCAGACCCACCAGCATGTTGCGGCGGCCGAAGCCCACGCGTGCTTCGCCGCTTAATCGCGGCGAGAAGACGTGCGTCCAAGTGATACCCGCGTTTTGAAACACGTGATCTTGCATGGCATTGGTGCCGCGAACGATCTCACCCGTTTGCAGCAGCGTGTCTCCCCATTGGTAACGCCCATACACCAGATCTCTCTCGCCGATGTTGTAATCGAGGCGGCCCGTCACATCGCGCCTGTTATCCGTGCGCTCCACGCTGGCCGTGTACCCGTACGGGTTGGTGACGGTGTTATTTGGAGCCACGTTCGGATAGCGATCGATGACACTCTGGACCCAGGCTCGGCGAGCCGCCGCGTCCGGCAATGTGGGGTCTACGTTAGTTGTGCGGAACTCAGGCTGAATGAGGCTGACAGTAACGTTAGTCGAGCCCGGCGCCCAGAACTTCTCATAGCTGCCGAAAAAGAACAGCTTGTCGGGAATAATCGGCCCGCCGATCACTCCGCCGGGTCGATGCGTCTTCGCACTCGTCGTCGGTACGTTGGGCGTGCGCGCGCCGGTGACAGGATCGATGCGGCTGCCTGCGGCGTTCGCAAAGTACGAGCGCGCGTTCAAGGCGGAGTTCGTCAATTGCCAGTACGCTTCGCCGTGAAACTCATTGGTGCCGCTCTTGGTTTGAACCAGCACCACAGCGCCGGCGCCGCGTCCGAACTCAGCGGAAAAGTTATTCGTCAGCACCTGGAATTCTTTAATGGTGCTGATATTCACTCCTTGCCGATTCTGGTTCTCCGAGTTGTCGTCATTAGCGATTCCATCCGTCTGGAAGGTGGCGGACCGAGTGCCAGTACCGTTGAAAGACGCCGAACTTCCACTCGATAACGTGAAGTTATCCTGTCCTCCGGTTGGATTCGTCTGGAAACCGGGGATGATGCGGAACAGTTGCTTAAAATCGCGGCCCGCAATCGGCAGCGTTTCGATCAACTCCTCGCTAACCGAGCGGCGGATCTGCCCGCTCGTCACATCGACAATCGGCGCCGCATCGGTGACTGTGATGGTCTGCTGAGTTCCAGCTACCGCGAGCGTGATGTTCAGGACCGTGGTTCGGTTCAACTCCACTGCAGCTCGGGCGGTCTGCGACTGAAGTCCCGGCGACTCCACTGTGACCTCGTATGTGCCCAGCGGCAGGTACGGTATCTGAAACGATCCTTCGGCGTTCGTCTGCGATGAGCGAGTCGCGCCCGTACTGATTTCTTTGATTCTGACCGACGCGGCCGGAATCGCAGCCCCCGCCGGGTCTGAAACACGACCCTCCAATGTTCCAGTAACTGTCTGCGCGTAAACATTAAACGCGGTCAAGAGTAAGGCAGCGTATATCCGTAGCATGGATGTGGGCTCTCCCCCTTTCCTCAACGATATACGGCTTTGACGCACAAGTCTGGGCGGTGTAACGCTGAAAAATTAGAAGGCACATTTCCCGACCACGAGCGTTATGGTGTTGCGCCTTCGGAAACAGAACGAGTTGCCCGCGCTGTGGGAAGTCAAACCCTCGACACGTTGTTGTAATGAATATTTGGTATGCTGACGGATCTTGCGGTTAACCGTTCACATCCAAGGAGCAGTCAAATTGACGCGATTGGCTTTAACCATTCTGACAATTGCCGTACTTGCCACGGCACAGGACATCAAGTTGGAAAAGCTCGGTAGCTTTACCACCGGCGTGTTCAACCGCGGTGCTGCTGAAATCGTCGCGTACGAACCTCGCACGCAGCGCTTATACGTTGTGAACGGTGACACGCCGAGTATTGACATCGTTGACGTTTCTGACCCATCGAAACCAAAACTGTTGAACCGTGTCTCCATTCCCGAGCGGTTTGGCAGATCCGCGAACAGCATCGCCGTCCGCAACGGAGTAATCGCGGTGGCGGCCGAAGCCGCTGACCGGCAGCAGCCGGGCTGGGTCTTCTTCATCGACCCCGCCGGCCGTATCCTCAGCGGTGTGAATGTGGGCGCTGTTCCAGACATGGTCACGTTTACGCCCGATGGCAAGCATGTCCTCGTGGCCAATGAAGGCGAGCCGAGCCCCAACTACGCGAACGATCCCGAGGGCAGCGTCAGCATTATCGATATCTCAGGAGGCGTTGATGCCCTCCCGCAATCCGCCGTGCGTACAGCCGACTTCAAGAAGTTCAACGGAAATCTGCCTCCGTCCGTTCGTGTCTTCGGTCCCCGAGCCACTGCTGCGCAGGACTTCGAACCGGAATACATCGCTGTTTCGGACGATTCACGCACCGCATACGTCACCTTGCAGGAAGCCAATGCCATAGCTGTGCTCGACATTGCGACCGGCGCATTCACCCGCTTGATTGAGCTCGGATACAAGGATCATTCCAAGCCCGGCAACGGCTTCGATGCAAGCGACCGCGATAACAAAGTCAACATTCGCAACTGGCCGGTTTTCGGCATGTATATGCCGGACGCGATCGCCACGTTTGAATCGAACGGCCGTCGCTATCTCATCACCGCTAACGAAGGCGATAGCCGGGACTACAGCGCGTTTGCCGAAGAACAGCGCGTCAGCGCAGTCAAGCTCGACCCGAACCTCTTTCCCAACGCGGCGGACTTGCAGAAGCCGGATAACCTCGGTCGCTTGACTGTCAGTTCAGTCAATGCCGACACCGATGGCGATGGCGATTATGACCGCCTATACGTCCTCGGTGGACGCTCTTTCTCGATCCTCACGACAGATGGCGAACTGGTCTTCGACAGCGGCGATCAACTCGAGCAGATCACCGCTCGCGAAGCGGAGAAGGATTTCAACTCCGATGCGACCGGTGGCGCGGATACCCGAAGCGACAACAAGGGTCCCGAGCCGGAGGCGGTCACGGTCGGCGAGATCAATGGACGTAAGTACGCGTTCATCGGCCTTGAACGAACCGGAGGCGTGGTTATCTATGACGTCACCGACGCCACACGTCCTCGATATGTATCCTACGAATTCGGAAGGATTTCCGGCGGCAGCGCATCTGCCGGTACCGGTGGCGATCATGGCCCGGAAGGATTGCTGTTCATTCCGGCCTCGCAAAGCCCCCTCAATCAACCGCTTCTCGCCGTAGCAAACGAAGTCAGCGGTTCCACAACACTGTACAGGATCACCAGTGTTGCGCCCTCGGTCTTCGCCCAGATCCGCACGTCTGAACGCGTCACCGCGGCCCCTGAAGTACTGCTCGACGCCAGTGTCTCCACGGGCGATAAACTCACATACTCCTGGGCGGTCGTGGGAAAGTCGGGCGCGTTGTCTGCGGTTCCCGGCGATCCATCGCGCGTGCGCTTCCAATTCGGAGAAGGATACGGCGACTACATTGTAGAAGTGACCGTGACCGATTTTCAGAAGCGCTCCAGCACCGCTCGAACGACGATTACCTATCTGGGCGGTGAGAACTAGCGGCGTACGCTGCGGGCGATTAGTTCAGGAACGCGACTACGGCTCGTCGGAAAGCATCGAACTGCTCGATGTGCGGGATGTGTCCCGCGTCGGGAATAATCGCCAGCGTCCCATTTGGAATTTGCTTCACCAGGGACTTAGCTGTTTCGGCATTGCGACCCATTGTCCTTCGCACCTCTTCGGTCGCATAGTTCGCAAAGGGCGCAGTGCGGTCCTGCTCGCCCATCATCAGCAGCGTGGGGGGCGCCAGGTGAGCATATTCATAGATCACCGGCTGTTCGTATATCATTCGGTACGCGAGCGCCGAAGCCTTTGCCCAGCGATAGAACTCGCCGCTATAAGTGACGCGAATCGGCACTTCGGCCAGTGGAGCAAACAATTTCGAGTCCGGCTTGGCGAAATAATTCGAAAATACAGAACGAATTCGTGCCGGATCGGAGTTCTTGAGTTCGGACTGAAATAACGCCTCGTCCGATTGCGAGGGAATGTGAAGCCGGTAATCCTCCAGGCCGATAGGTCCCTCTAGCACCAGGCGCTCAACTCGTTCAGGATACGAACGCGCGAATCGGATCGCCAGCATTCCCCCAGTCGAGTGCCCGATGAGCACGATTCGGCCCACTTTTAAGAAGTCCAACAGCCGAACTGTGTTCGCCGCCAACCCATGGAAGCTGTAGTGAACGTCTGGCTTTGATGATTTGCCCCACCCGATCTGATCGGTCGCAATCACGCGATACCCATCGTTTGAGAAACTCTCGATCACTTGCGCCCAATAATAGCTGCCAAAATTCTTCCCATGAAAAAGCAGCATCGTGCGGCCGTTTGCCTCCGCTCGGGGCGCTACGTCCATATAGGCCATCCGCAAGGGTTGACCCTCCATCTCCAGGTCGAAGAACCGGACGGGATATGGGTACTCGTACGACTCGAGCCCAATACCCAGCGGGCTCACCGGCGCGTGCGGCTGCGCAGCGGCCACGGCCAGTAACACTGTGAAGACTACGAACGACCGAAGGGAAACAACCATGCTCAATCCTCTCAAGGGGATGAGGTACTTCGCAAACGCGCGGGCCGGCGCTACAACTCAGGCGCCGCCAGAGTTCCACATCCAAGCCGCGTCGCTGGAACAGGACCCGGAAGGCGGGTCTCGCAGAAATCGATATCCCAGTGACTCGACAACTTGTCGGATGATCTCACGCAAGCCGTCCGCCTGGCGCCGGTCAAGTTCGCCGCCCCCTTCCCGTTGCGTACACCACCCGAAGGTCGCTCCGAGAGGAAACTGAGCGACCTTGGCGCGCAGTAGTTCGAGCGTGTCCGGATGATACCAGCCCACTTCAAACCTCGGCACGTCGTACATGAGCGTCCGCAGAACGGGAGCATCCTTTTCACACACGCTTGATCGAAATACCAGGCCTGACCACCTATTAATGCGTTTCGCAGGGCATCGGCGAGTTCGGTCTTTCCCCCCCACTTCCTCCAGCCAACGCCAGAGGTGCGCCTCTGCTGCCGCAGAGCCTTGGCGCGACAGGAACTGGGCTGCGGTCGCCGCAACTTCAGCATCAGCATCCGCAAGCGTGTCAATGGCGACAGATTCCAGCTCGGGGGCGGCTACCAGCCGAGGAATAGCCCACAACATCCACCGAAAGCATCCATTGCCCTCCCGGTCCTGCAGGGCTCGCCGGAATTCCCGTGTCCCTTCCGGCCTGTTGACACGAAGAAGGTACGCCAGAAGCGGATAGCGGGAATCACAACCCCACTGCGTATGGTCGCGGACGTAAATCCTGCGGACGTTCTTTACGGCAATACGGGTGGCATATCTCGCCAGTAGATGACCGAACAGCCACGGGTGACCCGCGGCACGCTCGGCGAAATGGATCTCTAATTCGGGAAGTACGGAATCCAGCAACGACGTAACATCACGTAGCGGCAACTGCGGCATGTCCTTACCGAGTTCGGCTCGAATGCCGGATTCTCGGGATGGTCCGACGCACGCGACCGCGCATAATAGCCACGCGGCGAGCAGCGTCCTCACATCCGTTTTCGACACGGAGGCTCGGGAACGTGTTCCCTGCAGTGAGAATCAGAATTTGGTAGGAACTTTGGAATGAGTTTTTAAGTCCTTCCTTGGGGTATCCGCTGGTACACTCGCCTTCCAGGAGTACGCCAGATGGTGACAATCAAGAACGCAGTTGGCCTCAAGTGTAAGAACGACAAGTGGGACGTCATGGCGGTGCAACACCTGCTAAACAAGTTCATCGTCCCTGGCTGCCTACCCCCACTCGCGCCCCTGCTTGCAGATGGCGATTGTGGGAACAAGACCTGTATCGCGTTGTATGCATTCCAGAACGGCATCCTCGGTTGGAAGAATCCTGACATGAAGGTCTTCCCCGGCAAGGCGACGCTCGCCGCCTTGAACGGACCTTTGAAGTGGGCGAACAAACCGTACGGCGGCGGCGGTGTCATCGACATCTCCAAACCCAAGGTTCCGGACGACGATGTGCCGAAGGATCCATATGCGGCTCGGCATACATTCTGGTTCGGCGCGGGGATAAAGGTCTCATCCATGCGGATGTTCGAAGGGAATGACACGGTACTCATGTACCTTGGCGGCTTGGACCCTCGCAACAGCTTCTTTATGCTGGTGGGGATTGATCGGCAAGGTTGGGGCGCGGGTTGGTCGGGAGGCGCGATCGCGGTCTTCATCACGGGCGTTCACGACCCGAAGGACCTCAAGGCAGTCCAACTCGACGGCATGGACTTCAGCTTCACAGTCGGCGGAAAGTGGGGCGCCTTGGCAAAATCGGCCAAAAACTCCAAATGGTTCGGGATGATGCTGAAAGCCGCGACTTCTCGCGTCCCCCTCGGGGTTTCGGAGCTGAGCGAAGCTGTCACTGCCATTAAATCCGGTGCTGCCGTATTGGGCCTGGATCTGGACAACGCAAAGCTCGACGTTAAAATCCTGGAGGTACCGCTCATGGGAGGGGGGCTGGAAGTTGGGATTTATCGTGGGATTAGCAAATATTGGCCGTTCGCAATTCGGTTAGGAGACGAAAATACGTAGTACGGATCTCCGTATCTAAGGTGTAACCATCTGTTCCTTCTTGTCCGATGGATTTGTGCATGTGGAAGGCTGAGACCATTCGAGGCGACAGATAAATGCCGTCGAGAACGAGGCGCTTAAGTAACTTCTTATCGCGACTTTCTTCGCCTGCTTTTTCTCCTGGTCCAACATTTCGGGGCATGCGATGGATCCGTTGGCGCTGCTGGGTATACCCCTGGGCCTGATCACCTGCGTCATTGCAGGCTGTTTCATGAGGGCCGACCGTCCCTGGACCAGAATTGCTGCCATCTGCGGTTTCGTCCTCATTCTGCCGGGTTAACCATGG
>DASQDN010000414.1:0-1678 GCA_035634155.1 Bryobacteraceae bacterium
TCGACTGGGGTGAATAGAGTTTCCCTCGGAATAGAAGAATTCAAGCCATAAGATGCCCTTCGACATTAACGCAGCGAAAGAACTCGCTGCTGGCTTTAAATGGA
Source organism: Bryobacteraceae bacterium (assembly GCA_035634155.1). GTDB lineage: Bacteria > Acidobacteriota > Terriglobia > Bryobacterales > Bryobacteraceae > DASQDN01. Next base: position 105 of record DASQDN010000414.1, read on the forward strand.
TTCTCCTTTGCAAGTTCACCTTCCTTAACGGGAGCACGTTCTATTGCTCCGACTCTGATGTGACGTTCGGCGGGCAAGCATACCTCGGCGTCCTGGAGAGCCAAGATCTCGACAAGATCCAATCGATGAGCGAATCCGGTGTCGACATCCCGGCGTCGATGACATTCCACTTCGCGGATGCGAACGCGTACGTGTACCTGAACTACGAGCGCGGCGCCGGGCGCGGCTTTCGAGGGGCCAAGGTGGAAGCGCGGCTGGCATTCCGCAACGCGCTCGGCGCTGAGAACTCAACCGATTCCATCGTGCGGTTCTCGGGTGTCTGCGACCCGGCGACGCCAACGAGCGAGACCATTCTGGAGGTGCGGGCGCAGAACCGGCTGAACGCGAGCAAGAAGCAACTGCCGCAGTTCCTGATGCAGCGGCATTGCGCGAAGATACGGCCGAAGACCGCAAGCCAGTGCGCGCAAGCGAACGATGAGGATTCGGACTTCTATTGGTGCGGCGTCACCGACCCCGGCAAACCGGACTGCCACAACACGCGCGAAGGCTGCATAGCGGCGGATAACCTACCCCGCTTCATGGCGCTGACGTTCCAGCCTCCGAAGGACGGCGGAAAGGGCCGTGAGTACGTCTCTGGCGCGCAGGTTCAGCTTTACAACGCGGGCAACGAATCAAACTACGGTGAGCCGTTCCCGCTGGTGCTCGGACGCGGCTGGGTGCAGGCTCCGGTCTTCGCGATGTACCAGGACGGCAATTACACGAACCTCGAAGTGGGCCTGTGCGTTGACAATATCGATACCGGCTATGCGGCCACTGTCGGCACGCGCGTAGTGGTGAACGGCATCGAAATGCCTCCGGCTGGCTACGACTCTCCTGGCGGGTTCGTGCAATTGAAGCCCGGCAACGTCGGCTGGTGGAACTGGTACACGCGCGGAACTCGGGACGGACTGACCACAGGAGAAGTCGCCGCTCGGCATGGCGGCAAAGCGGACCCGTACGGTTCGTTGACCACCATCCTGGTGACGGTCCCCCGGCAAGTAGCATCGGGCGAATCGAAGCCGACCGTCAACGTGCTGTTCAGCGGGCCAAAGATCCGCGTCTACAGCAATCCTTCGACGCACACGCGGGTATGGACCGATAACCCCGCTTGGCATCTGCTGTACCTGCTGGCGAACAGCAACTGGCGCTACAGCGAGCTCGACATCCAGAGCTTCATCGACGCGGCGGCCGTGTGCGACGAACCGGTCCCGTACACCTCGCAGTACGGCGGCACGTTGAACCATGCACGCTACAAGTGCAACCTGATCCTGAGGCAGCGGCGGCAAGCGGGCGAGCTCATCCGCGGTGTTCGGCAGACTGCGAACATGATGCTCCAGCCGAATCGGAGCACCGGGCTACTGGCCGTAGCCGTCAAAGGCACGCTGGCAGCACAGCAGCCTTCCGCGCCGGCCGGAACGAACTACTCGACCCCGGTATCCAGCAAGACACGCGCTGGTGTGGCAGCGAACGGCTATGTGGCGTATCGCTTCACCGAAGACAACACGCTGAGCGTGCGCGGTATCCCCCGGCCGATC
>DASQDN010000415.1:0-3219 GCA_035634155.1 Bryobacteraceae bacterium
CGGCCACTTCGCAACGAGGGCGCCGACAACACGGGCATGATCGTAGTGGTCCCCGCCGCGATTGGAGCCGCACTCGGGGCTGTGATCCCAACGGGCCGATGGCGCACCATTTATCAAATGAAGCCATAAGATCGCAGCTAAGAGCTTAAGCGACTCAACAGCCAAGCCCGGCCGAAGCTCCAATCGCGCTTCATGCTGGAAATAGAGATCCCCAGCGCTTCAGCAATCTCCGCTTCCGTAAGCCCGGCAAAGAACCGTAATTCAATTACACGCGCTGCCCGAGCATCCACCTGCTCCAGACGATTCAAAGCGTCGTCAAGCTCCAGAAGATCGTGCTCGCGTGGATGCAATGCACCGGCTTCATCCGCAAGCTCCACTCGCATCTGCTTCCCACCGCGCTTTTGCGCCTGCCGGTCGCGAGCATGGTTGACCAGAATGCGCCGAAGTTGCTGGGCCGCGACCGCGAAGAAGTGAGCTCGGTTCTGCCAATTGACAGGCTCGGACTCGAACAGCCGAACAAACATCTCATTGACGAGCGCGGTTGGCTGCAGCGTGTGGTCGGGACGTTCATCGCGAAGGTAATGCGCCGCCAGCCGGCGCAATTCGTCATACACGGCCATGACCAGCTTCTCGGCCGCTTCGGTTTTGCCGGCGCGCCAATTCAACAGAAGCGTGGTGACAGGTTCGCGATCGGCCGGCATAGGGTTGGCGATCTTCCCCTTCCAAGGGGCGTTGTGGTACAGGTTAGCAAGTCGGGCGCTTTCCGCCCATTCCACCGATGGAGAATCCTCGGAATCAGACCGCCGCGCGAGTAGCCAGACTCCGTGAACTCTTCGATGCCGCCACCGAGCAGGATCCGGGGCGCCGCTCCACGTTTCTGGCGCAGGCATGCGGCGATGACAGCGAACTGCGCAGGGAGGTGGAGCAGTTGCTTGCCGCGCACGCCGCACAGGATTCATGGCTAGATCGACCATTGCTCAATTCCGTGCTGACGCCGAGTTGGGAAGGGCGGCAGGTCGGCGCCTATCGGCTGATTCGCCCGATCGGCGCGGGCGGCATGGCCACCGTGTTCCTGGCCGAGCGCAACATCGGCAAGGTAGTTAAACAGGTCGCGTTGAAGATGATTCGGCCCAACTTCACCGCGGACCCGGACATGATGCGCCGCTTCGAACATGAGCGCGAGATCCTCGCCTCGCTCGACCACCCGAACATTGCCCGCTTCCTCGATATTGGCTCCACCGACGATGGCGTTCCATACCTGGTGATGGACTACGTGGCAGGCGAGCGAATCGATGTCTATTGCGATGCCCGCAGGCTGTCGATCGTGGACAGGCTTCTGCTTTTCGCCGATGCCTGCGCGGCCGTCGACTACGCCCACAGCAAGGGCGTGATTCATCGCGATCTGAAGCCAAGCAACATTCTAGTGACCGCGTCGGGTGACGTGAAGCTCCTCGATTTCGGCATCGCCAAGGTGCTGCGACAGGAAGCACAAACCCAAACGCTGCTTACCGGCGCCGGGTCCGCGTTGATGACGATTGAGTACGCCAGTCCGGAGCAGATCCGAGGCGACACGGTAGGCGCGCAGTCCGACGTTTACTCGCTAGGTGTGGTGCTGTATGAACTGCTCACCGGATGCCGTCCTTATCGAGCGGACAGCCGCCTGGTCCACCTGATCGCGCAGGCCATCTGCGACGAGCCTCCCCTTGCGCCGAGTAACGCTTTGAGCGATCTGCCCCTCGAAGCTGCGACGGATAAACCTAGGCGGCCGACGCTGGAACAGATCGCACAACTCCGCTCGGATTCGCCCAAGGCGCTCAGCCGGAAGATCCGGGGCGACCTCGATTTCATTCTGCTGAAGGCACTGCGCAAGGAGCCGCGCTGGCGATACGCGTCGGCCGCCGAATTCAGCGAGGATCTTCGCCGGCATATGGCGGGTGCTCGAGTCAGCGCCCGAGACAACACTTTCCGCTACCGGATGGAACGTGTGGTGCGGCGCGTGTTGTATCCGGGCGATGCCGTGTTCCACACCCAGGGCATGATGCTGTTCACAGCAGGCCTTCTCGGTATGGGGCTGCTGATTGAACGGCAGCAGATTCTGTCAGGCGCCAGGTCCGAGCCCAATGCGGTGGTGGGCAGTATGGCCTTTGTGGTTTGGCTGCTCTGGTCGTTGTGGGAAGGCCGGCAGATGATGCGCGCCGGGCGCTTCTCTGCGCTGGATCGGCAGTCGTGGACTGTGTTCACGGCGATCACGGTTGTGGTGGGTGTGCTCACGATTGTCTCTCAACTCCGGCGCGAGACGTTGACGCCGGAGGTCATCGCGATCTTCTGGAATGCAGCCTTGGCCATGGGGATGCTGATTGTGGGTTTGCAGGCGAGCCGTTTGTTGACAGCAGGCGGCTTGGCGCTTTTCGTGTCCTCGGCCGCGGCCAGCTTTTATCCCCGCGATCTGTATACCTGTCTGGCCGCGGGTGTGCTCGCGGGCATGGTGGTCCCGGGATTGGCTCTGGCCTATCACGGCGCAAGGGGGCGGCCGTTGCCGTCCTTTATCCCCCGCAAGCGCGAGACGTCGGAGACGGCGATTACTCGACAGACGAAGTAATCAGCGGCACGGCCCGGCGCGTTTAGCCGCACATGCGAGAAGAAAACCCGCAGTTGCTACAGTAATCGATAGGTCATTTCGTGGCTGTTTTCACGCCTTCAGCGCCACCTCCGGTCCGCTCATTTGCCGGCGCGGGATTATTCCTGATGGGGCTTGGTGTGTGTGTGGCGTTGTTGTACTTCGGGCGAGCGTTCTGCATCACGCTGGTGATTTCGGTCATCCTTGCGTTTCTCTTAGAACCGTTCGTGCTTGGCCTGATGCGGTTAAAGATTCCGCGCGGCGGGGCTGCCTTCCTGGTCTGTACGATGGCGCTGCTCGGCCTGTACTCGGCCGGCTTCGTCATCGTCACACAGCTCGCCGAGTTCAGCGACGATCTTCCGTATTACAGCCAGCGCGTGAACACAATCGTTGACCGTGTCGCTGAGCGCATGCAGGCCGCTGAAAAGGATCTGTATCGCCTTATCGTCCCGAAGCGTTTTCAGAATCCCAGCGTCACAGGCGAACAGCCCGCTGCCGACCCACCCCGACGGCGACGCCGGAACGACCCGCCGGCTCCGCCGCCCGTGCAGGAGGTTCGAATTCGCCAGGAGCCCGCGCCCTTGCTCAATAACGTCTACGAG
>DASQDN010000416.1:0-2536 GCA_035634155.1 Bryobacteraceae bacterium
CATTTATGGAGAGCTTTCGTAAATTGGTCGAGCGGCAATGTATTCATGACATCGGCCGCGCCAAGCCAACCGCGCCGAGCCGTCATTACACCATACGGCATGTTGCGCAGATGCTTGGGATGATGTGAATCCGTCGAGACAGTAAACTTACAGCCTTTGGATTTGGCCATGCGGATGAGGGGACCGGAGATATCCAACCGTTCGGGATTGGAGTTGATTTCCAGCCACACGCCGCGGCGAGCCGCCTCCGCCGCCACTTTCTCGAAGTCGAACTGATAGCTTTCGCGGTGCATCAGGATGCGCCCGGTCAGATGGCCGAGCACCTTCAACGACGGGCATTCCAGCGCGCGTAGAATTCGGTCGGTCATCTCGGCAGGATCCAGGTTCATGAAGCTGTGCACACTGCCGATGACGAAATCGAGTTCGGCCAGCGCGTCGTGCGCCAAGTCCATAGCGCCATCGCGAAGAATGTCGCACTCAATCCCTGAGAACACGCGCAGCGGAAGGCCTTCGGCATTGCGGGCGCGCACCTGGCGTGCAAATTCCACCACGCGAGCTTCGTCGAGCCCGTTGGCCATTGCGAGCGCCTTGGAATGATCGGTAATCGCGATGTACTCATATCCGAGCCCTGCGCATTCTTCGGCCATCTGTTCCAGCGTCGCGCGGCCGTCTGTCTCGGTGGTGTGCATGTGCAGATCGCCGCGCATGTCCGACACGTCGATCAATGCCGGGAGTCGTTTCTCGGCCGCCGCTTCGATTTCGCCGCCGTTCTCACGTAGCTCAGGAGGAATCCAGTCGAGATCCAAAGCCGCATAGATTTCTTCCTCGGTGGCCGACGCGACGCGCTCTGTGGTTTCGATGCGGAACAGCCCGTATTCGCTGAGCGTCAGGCCCATGCGCAGGGCGCGCTGGCGAAGCGCTACATTGTGATCCTTGCTTCCGGTGAAGTACTGCATCGCGGCGCCGTAACTGTCGGCGGGCAAGGCGCGCACGTCCACCTGAATGCCTTCCAGCCCCACCTTGGCGCTGGCCTTGTTCGGACCGCGCCCTAGCACCTCATGCACTCGGGCGAACTGCACGAAACGATCGAGCGCGGGCGCGGGATCGGGACCAGTCACCATCAGGTCAAGATCGCCGACCGTTTCCCTGCCTCGCCGCAGGCTGCCGGCCGCGGTCACCTTCTCCACGCCTGGTGTCGCGGAAAGATACTCAATCAGCTCATCCGCGATGCATCGCGCAAACGGCAGCAGAAAACGCCCGGAACGGCTGCGGTACTGCTGAATCGATCGGAGCACCTTTTCTTCCAGCTTGGCGCCCATACGGGGAAGCGTGCGCAGCTTCTGTTCCTTGCAGATGCGTTCTAAATCGTCGATGGTGCTGACGCGGAAGTGCTCGATCAAGACGGCAATGCTTTTCGGGCCGAGCCCCTGAATCTGCAGTAGCTCCAGCGCGGTCGGTGGGTACTTCGACAGCAGATCGTCGCGCTTACCGAATGAGCCATTCTTCAGTATGTCGCAGACGATTCCGGCAATTCCCTTCCCGATTCCAGGCACGTCGGTAAGCTTGCGCTCGGGGTTTGCGGCAATGTCGGCGATGCGCTCAGGATAGCCTTCGATGACTCCGGCGGCGTTGCGATAACTGCGAATGCGAAATCCGTCTTCGGCCGCGATCTCCATCAGATCGGCCGTCTCCGACAACATGGTTGCGATCTCGCGATTCTCCATTTATGCCTGGCTCCTCCTGCTGGACGAGCCGCTCAGAGTGCGATCGAGGTTATAAGCTGCGCTGATCAACGCGAGGTGGGTGAACGCCTGCGGGAAGTTCCCTAGCGCTTCCCCGCGGGGACCGGTCTGCTCGGCGTAAAGCCCGAGATGATTGGCATACCCGAGCATTCGTTCGAACATCAGCCGGGCCTCATCCAGACGTTTCGGCTCTACCTTGCCCAGGCGGGTCAAGGCTTCCACCAGCCAGAACGTGCAGATATTGAATGTCCCCTCCACCCCTTTCAACCCGTCGGGCGCTTCTTCCACGTTGTAACGATACACGAGCCCGTCGGACACCAGGCCGCGTTCGGAGGGAGGACGCAGGATGGCATCGATTGTGCTCACGACACGTGGGTCGGCCGGCGACATAAAGAAGACCAGAGGCATCATCAAGAGCCCTGCATCCAGCGAATCGGCGCCGTAGTATTGCACGAATGCATGGCGATCCGAGCTCCAACCTTGGGACTGAATCTCCTCATAGATCTCATCCCGGGTTGCTAGCCAGCGTTCGCGATCCGCGGGAAAGGATCGCTTTTCGGCCAGACGTAAAGCTCGGTCGACGGCTACCCAACACATCAGGCGCGAATACACGAAGTGCTGCCGTCCGCTTCGCACTTCCCATATGCCTTCGTCGGCCGAGTTCCAGTGATCGCAGACCCAGTTGGTCAGACGTCGCAGATAGCGCCACAGGTCATAGGAGATCGGAGTTCCGTACTTGTTGTACAAGTACACCGAGTCCATCAGCTCGCCATAGATGTCGAGCTGGAGCTGGC
>DASQDN010000417.1:0-2078 GCA_035634155.1 Bryobacteraceae bacterium
TCCGAGGGCTTGGACTTGCACTGCTGCTACTCACTCCTCAAGCGGCCGCCCAACAGCGGCCGCTTGAGGATGAGGTGAAAGCAGCGTTCCTATTGAACTTCACAAAGTTTGTCGAATGGCCGGCAAGCGCATTCCTGGATAATAGTACCCCCATCTCCCTTTGCATTCTGGGCGAAGGGCCCGTCGCGGATACGCTGGCCCATCTTGTACAGGACGAAAGGGCGCACGGGCGAGCGATCGCGGTTAAAACAGTGAAGGCTCCCGGACCGTCCGATGGTTGTCATGTCCTGTTCATCGCGAGATCGGAAAAGGACGTTAGAACGCTATTAGCGGGAGTTCGGCCGGGAGTTCTCACTGTCGGGGAGTCCGACAGCTTTATTGCCGAAGGCGGCATGATCAAGTTTGTAGTGGAGAACCGGCGAGTGCGGTTTGACATTAGCCAGGCTAAGGCAGCAAGGGCCATGTTGGCAGTGAACGGCAGGCTCCTGAACGTCGCGAGAGTGGTAGAGAAATGAGGCTGCCGAAGATAGACAGGAAGCCATACGCGTTTCGGGATCTCCCGATCAACCGGAAGCTGATGGTTGTGGTGATGGGTGTCACGACGGCCAGCCTGCTGCTGAGCGGCCTCGGCATCGTCAGCGCGGATCGCATTCTGTTTCGGCGAGCACTTGAACGGGACGTTTCGGCGCTGGCTCAGATTGTCGCGGACAACAGCACGGCTGCACTGGCTTTTAACGATCCGCGTATTGCTTCCGAGACGCTGGCGTCCCTGCGCGCCAGACCGCACATGGTGGCCGCGTGTCTTTTCGGCGCGGATGGCGCGCTGTTTGCGAAGTACTTGCGTCCAGGCAGCGGCGTTACTTGCCCCGAACTTGAGTCTGTGGGGGAACTACGCTTCCGCAATGCAGGGTTGACCGTCCGGCGCCCGGTTACACTTCAGCAGAAAAACCTGGGAAGCGTGCTGTTGCTTTACGATCTCGAGGAAATCTCGAGCCGGACGATGCTCTACGGCAGCATCGTTGTAGGTGTATTTCTGGTCGCTGGACTCCTAGCGGCTGCGCTGTCGGTCAGGCTGCGGTCTCTCATAGCCGATCCCATCCTGCGGCTTGTGTCAGTCACGACCTCCGTGTCGCAAACCGGCGACTATGCTATCCGGGCCGAGCGGGATTCGAACGATGAACTCGGTGCGCTGGTGGAACGGTTCAATGACATGCTTGCGGCCATTCAATCGCGAGAGTTGAAGCTCACGAAAGCACTCCGGGAACGCGAAGAAGCGCTCAACGATGCAGAAAGGGCACACGAGCGATTTCGCTTCATGGCTGAGTCGATGCCGCAGAAGATTTTCACGACAACGGCTGAGGGTGAGGTCGACTACGTTAACAGGCAGTGGCAGGAGTTCACCGGGTTATCCTTCGAGGAAGTCAAACGAGGCGCATGGATGACGATTATCCATCCCGATGACAATGCCGCCGTTCTCAAAAAGTGGAAGGATTCGATCGAGACCGGCGCCACGTTTCATTCGGAGCTCCGGCTGGGCCGCGCGGACGGACGCTACTGCTGGCACCTGGGGCGGGCGCACGCGATGCGCGATGCTCAAGGGAATGTCTCCATGTGGATCGGCTCCTATACCGATATCCATGAACAGAAGGAACGCGAAGCTCAGTTGCGCCGGGCCAACGCCGATCTGGAGCAGTTTGTCTATTCCGCAAGCCACGACCTGCAGGAACCGGTCCGCAACGTCGCAGTATATAGTGAGATCATTGCGAGAAGGTACGACGGGCAGCTCGATGATAGCGCGCAGCAATTCCTCGGGTTTCTCAAGGAAGGAGGCCGTCGTCTTGCGATGCTCATGCGCGACCTGCTCGCGTACACGCGTGCCGGAAACGTCGAAGGCAATCTAACGCCAGTAGATTCGGCTAAAGTGCTACAGCATACGATAACCAGTTTGGCCGAGGCGGTCCGGGAAAGCGGTGCTGTCGTTACCTGCGACCCGTTGCCTGAAGTCTCAATGCGAGAGGCTCACCTCCAGCAGTTATTCCAGAACCTGATTGGGAACGCGATCAAGTACCGCAGCGAGG
>DASQDN010000418.1:0-2108 GCA_035634155.1 Bryobacteraceae bacterium
ATTCGGTCATGAACCTCGAACACGAATGCGTTCGCCAGACCGCGGACCTGGGCGAAACGACGCTCGGCGCGTCGAGCTTCACGCGCAATGGCGACGGTGCCTGCGGCTGCCATCGCAATTGCCAGAACTCCCGCGGCTACTGCGATGCGATGGCGAGCAACGAAACGGCGCGTTCGATAATCCCAGCGCCTGGAACGGGCGTGAACCGGACGTCCTTCCAGATATCGCTGCAAGTCTTCGCTGAATTCAGCCGCTGAGCCGTAGCGCTGTTCCGGCTCCTTTCGCAACGCTTTACCGACGATCACGTCCAGGTCCCCGGAAAGCTGGCGCGCGAGCGTTGCGTCTCCCTTCTCAGATAGCCGCGCGCTCGGCCGCGTCGGCTCGGAATCGCAAATCGAAGCGTCCAGCGCGAGCGGCGACCTCAAGTCGGCCACTTGCGCTCGCTCGCCGGTCAGCATCTCGTACAGAATCAGACCCAACGAATACACGTCCGCACGTACGGTGACGGCTCGCCCCCGGATCTGTTCGGGACTTGCGTAGTCGGGCGTCCAGAGCTTGGCGCCGCTCGCAGTCAGATGGGAGTCCACGTTCCCGAGCAGTTTCGCGACACCGAAGTCCAGCAGCTTCACCTGCCCGTTTGTAGTCACCAGGATGTTGTCGGGCTTCAGGTCCCGGTGCACCACCAGATTTTCGTGCGCGTACTGCACAGCCGAGCAAACTTGCTGAAACAGTCGAACGCGCGAACGCACATCCAGGCCGCGTGCGAATTCGGTGATCCGCACGCCGTTCACATACTCCATCACCAGGAACGGTGTGCCGTCTTCAGTGCCCCCATCCAGGAAGTGGGCGATGTGCGGATGTTCCAGCGCGGCCAAGATCTGTCGCTCGTTGCGGAATCGTTGAACGAATCCCGCGGGATCGTGTCCCCACGGCGCCACCTTGATGGCCACCGTCTTCTCGAACTCGGAGTCGTCGCGCACTGCTTCCAGCACAAGGCCCATGCCTCCGCGTCCGATCTCTCGTACGGCTCGATACGGACCAAATCGCCGGCCGAGCCAAACATTGGGAAGGGGAGCTGAGCCCGCCAGTTCACCGATAACACAGGCAATGCGGTCGGCCGCGGTGCTGTCATGCTCGAGCATGCCGCGCAGGCGCCGCCGCAGTTCCTCATCGCCTACCGTGTTGCGGTCCACGAACGCGCTCCTCTCCTGGGGCTCCAGCGCGACGGCCGCTTGAAACAGTTGGGTGAGCTTTTCCCAGTCGGCGTCCGGCAATCCCGAGTTCACTCCCTTATCAGGACAGGCGAAAAATGGCTGGGTAGATTGCACGACAGTCTACTCGGACATAGCGTGACTGAGCCACGCTTCAGCTGTGCGCTGGTCGCGGCTGATGGTTGCTGCGGAAACACCCAGCAATTCACCGATCTCCTCACCTGTGAGGCCGCCGAAGTACTTCAACTCTAAAACCTGGGCTTGACGGGGATTCACCCGGGCTAAGGCATCCATCGCCCTGTCAAGCGCAAGAAAGTCCTCCACTTTGCTCAAAGGCGCGCAAGCTGCATCGCCCGCCGCCGGATCCACCAGCACTGCCCCGCCGCCTCGTTTCTCAGCCCGGGCCGCGCGCGCGTGATCCACAAGAATCTGTCGCATCAGATGCGCGGCAACTCCATAGAAGTGCTTGCGACTCGTAAATGCGCCATGGTCCTGCTTCACCATTCGAAGCCAGGCCTCATGAACCAAAGCCGTGGGCTGCAGAGTGTGCCCGCCTCGTTCCCGACGTAGATACGAATCAGCGATTCTGCGCAACTCCGTGTAGATCAGAGGCATCAGCGCATCTAACGCCTTTGGGTCGCCACCGATCCACGAATGCAGCAGTTGTGTGACGTCACCGCCTTCCGATATGCCACCCGCCCCTATGCCCATTTCGAAGTTTCAAAGTATACCAAACACCACCTGAAAGACGATGCAAGATTCCCGCCGCGATTCCGCTAGTTCTATCGGAGGAAAGCTACACAACATCATGAGAGCCTTTTCATTGGCCACGTCTGCGGTTCTGCTCTGCGCGCTGCAACTGACTGCCGCGAGCCTGGGCTACATCGGCTCGGCCAG